>JBCCFC010000595.1:0-8289 GCA_039029935.1 Chloroflexota bacterium | reverse complement strand
TTCACATCCTCTTTCCAGACCCTTGGTGGAAACCACAGCATCAGGTCAAGCGCCTGTTCTCTCCGCCTTTTGTGGATATGTTGGCTGCAAAATTGCGTGTTGGTGGTGTCTTGTTTTTCAAGAGTGATGTACAGGCATATGGCGATTTTGTTCAATACTTAGTAGGCCGCTGCCCACAGTTTGTTGCGATAGACGATTGGCAGGCGCGTATTGGGGTGTATGTGCCGACACATCGCGAGCATTGGTGCGGGGAGAATGGGAAGCCCGTGTATGCATATGGTTTTGAGCGGGGTTGATTTGCGGATCAATTCTGAGAATGATACACTCCGTGGTAGTATGAGGCGGTGTGGGGAAAATGGCTGAATTTTTGCAAAAATTCGATCATTTTCCCACACCACCTCACACCCCTACGAGACAATAGTAATTCAATGGAGAGACTGTGACACAAACGGATTTAACAGACACACAATCAAATATACTGCATCAATTGTTTGCAATAATTGAAGAACGCAAACAAAACCCACCGCCAGGCTCCTATACAGCCTCATTATTTGCCAAAGGCGAAAATGAAATCCTCAAAAAAATTGGTGAGGAGGCGGTCGAGGTTATTATTGCTGCCAACAATGAAGGCGATGAACGCGTCATTTATGAAATGGCCGATATGCTCTATCATAGCATGGTCCTGCTGGCGGCGCGTGACCTTCAGTGGCGTGACCTTGAGGCCGAGCTTGCCAAACGATTTAAATAGTGCAGGTAGGCTACAAGTTGCAGGCTGCAGGTTGCAATCTGAACAAGGAGGCTTTTATGAGCATGACGGCAGAAAATGTATTAGATCAACCGCTGGGGCAACTCCCCATACAGGACCCTAATTTGCATCTACTAGACGAGCATAGCATGAATGGCAGTCAGCCCTCTTTTGATGACGTGCCGCAAACTGTCCAGCGCATGTTTCAAAAAGAGGCTTTGACCTTTGATGATGTGCTCTTAACACCCGGGTATACAGAGGTGCTGCCAGCGCAAATTGATATCTCCACACGTCTGCACACCAATATTCAGCTACACATCCCTGTCCTAAGTGCGGCGATGGATACCGTGACCGAGGGTGAACTGGCGATTGCGCTGGCGCGTCAAGGGGGCATCGGCGTCATCCACCGCAATCTGTCGATTCAGGATCAGGCCGAAGAGGTCGACAAGGTGAAACGCAGCGAGAGCGGTATGATCGTTGATCCCGTAACGTTACCACCATCGGCGACATTGGCTGATGCCGAAGCCGTCATGAGTCGCTATCATATTAGTGGCGTCCCCATTACGGACACAAAAGGCAAATTGGTGGGGATTCTGACCAATCGTGATGTGCGTTTTGCAACGGACCCAAGCCTGCCTATTAAAACGTACATGACCAGTGAGCATTTGATCACAGCGCGTTTAGGGACAACGCTGGCTGAGGCACAGGATATTTTGCATCAGCATCGGATTGAAAAACTACCCTTGGTCGATGATTTTAACAATCTGAAAGGATTGATCACCTATAAAGACTTGATGAAACGGCAGGATTACCCACACGCTGCCAAAGATGATAAGGGACGATTGATTGTGGCAGGCGCTATCGGTGTTGGTGTAGACGGACTTGAACGGGCGGAGGCACTCGTTAACGCTGGTGCAGATGCCATTGCCATTGATACGGCGCATGGACATAGCGCAGGTGTGCTGTCTACCATCCGCAACGTGCGCAATCGTTTCCCCCATATTCCTATTTTTGCAGGCAATGTGGTGACGCCAGCGGGTGTTCAGGCACTTGTGGAGGCTGGAGCAGATGTCATCAAAGTCGGGGTTGGTGCAGGGTCCATCTGTACAACACGCGTGGTCAGCGGTGCGGGAATGCCACAGTTGACTGCGATTGCTGAGTGCGCAATGGTGGGTAAGGCGTATGGTGTGCCTGTCATTGCGGATGGTGGCATCCGCTATAGCGGTGATATCACCAAGGCGTTGGCGGCAGGCGCATCGGCAGTGATGTTGGGGAGCCTACTGGCTGGGTTGCATGAGTCGCCAGGCGAAATTGTTATCCGTGATGGCCGCTCTTTCAAGGAATATCGTGGTATGGGTAGCCTTGGGGCGATGAAAGGCCGTGCATCAGACCGTTATCAGCTCACACAATCACGCATTCACTCTGCAAGTCCAGATATCGGGGGGAAGACTGTGCCTGAAGGCATTGAGGGGCAGGTCCCCTATAAAGGCCGTGCCAAGGACTATATCTACCAACTGATGGGTGGGCTGCGCAGTGGCATGGGGTATGTGGGGGCAGAAAGCATTGCTGATTTGTGGCAGAAATCTCAATTTATCCGTATCAGCGCGGCCAGCTATCAGGAAAGCCACCCACATAGCGTTGTCATCACAAAAGAAGCACCGAATTATCAGGTTAAGCCCACGCGGTAATCGTAGAATCACACAAGGATGGAAACACATGACCAATCAATCAACACAAGAAAATCCACAACGGTATGAGGGGAAGGTTGCCTTAATCACAGGTGGCGGGACAGGGATTGGGGCGGCGATTGCCGCACAGATGGCCTCCGAAGGGGCTTCCATTGCGATTTGTGGACGCCGTGAGCAGATATTGCACACACGTGCCAAGCAATGGCGTAGCCAAGGGTATAATGTGTTGCCGATTGTGGCTGATGTGGCGACAGATGCCCCATTGATTATTCGTCAAGTCCTCAACGAGTTTGGACATCTGGATGTCCTCGTGAATAATGCGGCCACGACGGCAGGCAGTGCCATCGAAGACATGACCTATGAGAAATGGCAACAAGTGACGTTGGTCAATCTAACGGCTGCATTTGACCTTGTCTATCATGCACGACCCCATCTGGTCATCCGCAAAGGCAACATTCTTCATATCAGCAGCATCAGTGCCATTTCGGGCAATCATGATGATGTTGCTTACGCCGCAAGCAAGGCTGGGCTGGAAGGGTTTAGTCGCAAACTTGCGCTGGAGTTGGCGCCGGATGAGGTGCGCTCTAATGTTATCCGACCGGGGCTTATACTGACCGAAGCATTTGCCAATATGCCCCAGGACTTTTTTGATAGCCAAGTGCCTCTAATTCCGTTGGGACGCATTGGACAGCCCAGCGATATTGCGCGCGCCGCAGCATTTATATGCTCATCGGACGCACAATTCATTACAGGGGCCGTACTCACCATTGATGGTGGCGAATCGGCAAAATAAAATGATAGTGTCGTGGTCAAATAGAATCTAAACAATATTGTAGGGGCGTACCCTTGCGGTTGCCCAAACAATATTTTGTGACCTATCGCAAAAAATAACTTCAAAATAAAAAAAAGATTGGATCGTAAATTATGTCTGTTATTGCAGTCGTAGGTGCCCAATGGGGCGATGAAGGAAAAGGACGCTTGGTGGATAACCTTGCCAAAGAGGCCGACATTGTTTGCCGTTTTCAAGGCGGCGATAACGCGGGTCACACCGTTGTCAATGAGTATGGCAGACATGCCTTGCACATCATTCCTTGTGGTATCTTCTACCCATCCGTCGACAACATCATTGGGGCAGGATGTGTTGTCAACCCAGGAGGGATGTTGACGGAATTGGTCGCGCTGGAAGAGGCTGGGGTTAATACAAAACGACTCTGGATTAGTTCGCGCGCACAGATGATCATGCCCTATCACCGTACACTTGATGCATTGGAAGAAGCCGCACGGGGCAAAAACACCATCGGCACAACCAAGCGTGGTGTCGGTCCCGCCTATGCCGATAAAGCCGCACGTTCGGGGCTGCGCATTGGCGACCTTCTGCAAAAGGATTGGCTAGAAACGCGTGTGGAGGCATCGCTGGCAAATGTCAACCGCAAGATGTCGCTGTTGGGGGGAGAGCCAGTCGATAAAGACGAGACGCTGGCCTTGTGCCGCCAATATACAGAAAAAATGGGTCATCGCATTATCGACACGGTTCCCATGACTCGGCAAGCCATTGAAAGCGGCAAAAATATCCTGCTAGAAGGTCAGCTTGGCATCATGCGCGACCTTGACTGGGGTATCTACCCATATGTCACCAGTAGCAACCCAACAGCGGCCTATGCCAGCGCAGGCATTGGTATCCCGGCACGTTCGCTTGATACCATCATCGGTGTTGTCAAGGCATATAGCAGTGCGGTCGGTGACGGTCCCTTCCCGATTGAGCTATTTGGCGATGAAGCGGAACGGCTGCGCGAATTGGGCAACGAGTATGGGGCAACCACGGGGCGTCCCCGTCGTTGTGGTTGGTTTGACGGTGTTGCCATCCGCTATGCCGCGTGGGTTAACGGTATGACGGGGCTTGCGATTACCAAATTAGATGTGCTGGATAGCTATGAGTCGCTCAAAATTTGTGTAGGATATCAGATGCCCAACGGCGATGTGATTACCGATTCTATGCCGGATACGCCGCAGTTATATGATGTAACGCCTGTCTACGAAGAGTGGGAGGGCTGGAATGCACCGACGACTGAGTGCCGTCATTGGGATGCATTGCCGCCGCAGGCACAAGCCTATATCAATCGCTTGAGTGAATTGGCGGGTGTAAAGGTCGATTATGTGTCAGTGGGGCCGGAGCGGGATCAGATGTTTACGGTTTAACCTAAAGTGAACTATTTAGACAAGATATTTTGTGGGGATTGTGTATCAGTCATGCATAGTTTACCCGAAGATTCCATTGCAGGCTGCATTACCGATCCCCCCTACAACTATGAATTTATCGGTCGGCAGTGGGATAATCAAGAAATCAACCGTCGTTTAGACCGCATCAAAGATAGCAAGACGTTGGTAAAAAATATACCCTATGGTAGTGGTCTAGCGGGTGGTGTTCGTAATGCACGATGGTATGAACGTAACTATCAGAATGTACTGGAGTATACAAATTGGTGCAAGCAATGGGCCAAACACCTTTTCCGGATTTGCAAACACGGTGCGCCTGTTGCTGTATTCAACAGTACGAGGACTGTTGCTCATGTTCAAGTAGCGCTTGAAGAGGCAGGTTTTTATACACGTGACATTTTAGTCTATCGACGGCCATCAGGCATCCCTAAAGGGTTAAACTTGCAACGCAAATTGGAGAAGATGGACCATCCTGATGCTGCACAGTGGGAAGGCTGGCATACCTGCTTTCGCAACGAATGGGAAGCCATTTTATTGGTACAGAAACCGTTACAGAAAAATTATTGGGAGACGCTTCAAAAAACAGGTGTCGGTGTTTTTCAAACAATTAACCAAGACGGCTCGTTTCAATCCAACATTTTTGAAGGCTATCACAACAAATCCGAGAAGAAGTTTGCACATTGTACTGTCAAACCATTGGAGCTCATTAAAAAACTGGTACAAACACTCGTCCCGCCAGATGAGGATAATATTATCCTTGATCCCTTTGCAGGAAGTGGCACGACCTTGGTGGCTGCCAAGCAACTTGGATATCACTATGTTGGCATCGAGATTGAACCAGAATACGTGAAGATTATTCAAGAACGGTTGGATGAAATGTTTCAACCCGCACTGTTTTAAATGGTACTTACAAGGACGTCA
Source organism: Chloroflexota bacterium (assembly GCA_039029935.1). Taxonomy (GTDB): domain Bacteria; phylum Chloroflexota; class Anaerolineae; order Caldilineales; family Caldilineaceae. Next base: position 2,721 of record JBCCFC010000595.1, on the reverse strand, counting down.
ACCAGCTCTCTTGTCGTAAATCCGGTACTTTGCGAAAATCCTTATCCGTCGTTAGCAATATCAAGTCATGATGTAATGCGATGGCGGCAATCAGGGCATCTACAGTTTTGAGTTGTACACCCTGTCGTTTTAGAATTACTTGCAAACGGGCTGCGTACTCTTCTTCAGGTTCATCAACTCGATAAAACGCAAAAGAATGTCGAAGTTGGTTCCACTCTGTCATATTTTGCCGAGAACGTCGTGCAGTTTGAATACCATACAAAAATTCTGTTAAGATTGGTGCGCCAACTGCAAATCGGTCTCCTCTCCGTATTTGTTGTAGAATTTGTATTCGCAAGGGGTGTCTCGGTGTAATTACGGGAGACAGGTGATTGGTATCAAGTATATAGTCATCCATGTAGAGAATTACCCTCTGTTGTTCATCTATCTATGCCCGCATTTCTTTTAATTCTGTTTCTAGTTCAGCCCAGTGTTTCTCCCATTCTTCCATTGTAATGGTATCTGTAGGTGGGTTATCCAATAAGTACTGAACATACTCCATGTCACCAAACTTTTCTCCATAAACAACTGCATTTGGATTTGGTGGCAGAGCCTTAATTTCTGCCACAACCTCTTCTAGCGTCATCTCAACGTCATCATCATAGACTTTATGAGCATGATTAACTTGATTCGAGTTATTGAAAGAAGCTGCACGACTAATTTCTTTCTCCAATTGATCATCTGTACGATTTTTCCAAAAGAACAGACGTAGTATCCGCTCGACAATCATCTGCGGAGATAACCGCAGTAGCTTTGCACCTTGCCGCACACGTTCAGATAACTCTTCGGAAATATTGATTGTAATCACCATAGGCAAACCTCCTTAGAAAGTTCTATACATTAAATGTAGACAACTAAAGCCAACAATGAACCAAGTATACAGAAAACAGGTAATCCTGTCAATATGACAAAATACCAAAATAAAAAGAGTGCAAGCTATACTGCCTGCACTCCTGTATGTTAATTGAATAGGAAAGGATAAATCAGTATCACAGATTGGTTATCTGTAACACAAGTAGCCAACCTGCGATACTGGCCTTCGTCCGTTCTGATTGATGTGGAAAGTTATCTGTGACGCAGGTAGCCAACCTGCGATACTGGCCTTTGTCCGTTCTGATTGATGTGGAAAGTGCTGTGAATGAGCACTACCCCTTCACAGCCCCCGCCGTCATACCGGAGACGAACTGATCGACAAAGAACGAGTAGATCAACGCCACTGGCACCGACCCGAGCAATGCCCCGGCCATTAACTGTCCCCAGAAGAAGGCGTCTCCACGTATGAGTTCGGATGTGACACCGATGGGAATGGTTTTGATCTGCGGTGAGGAGATGAAGACCAATGCATAGAGGAATTCGTTCCATGACAGCGTAAATGAGAAGATGGCAACGGATAGGACACCGGGCAGTGCCAATGGCAAGGTGATGCGCCAGAAGGCCGTGATGCGTCGTGCGCCGTCGATCATGGCACACTCTTCCAAGTCAATCGGAATGGAACGGAAGAAGCCGATGAGCAGCCATGTACTGAATGGAATTAAGAAAGTTGGGTAGATCAAAATCAGCCCAAAGAGACTGTTGATCAGCTTGATCTCTGTCCCCAACATACCGTTAATCAGCTTTAAGATGCCTGAACGGTTGATCTGTGAAGCGGTCTGTACCAATGGCAGGAAGAGCAATGTTTGTGGAATCAGATAGGTGACAAAAATCGCCCACCCCAGAAAGTTAGCACCAGGGAACTTGAGCCGTCCCAGCGCATATCCCGCCAATGTCGCGGCGCTGATGGATATCCCTGTGGCAAAGATAGAGACGATGAGGCTGTTGCTCATCCAGTTGGCAAAGAGAGTGTTGGTGAAGAGATCAACGTAATGTTTGATTATAGGGTCTTTGACATAAAGCGGGTTATTGGCTGTGTTATAAAGCTCTTGCAGTGGTTTGAACGAGGTAATCGCCATCCAATAGAAGGGGAAGAGCGTTGCCCCCACGACAAGGATAGCAAGGATAATCGTACGCATCTGCGACAAGTCAAATGTTTTGCGGTTCATAATGGTGTTTCAGTCCTCTGGTTGTGTTTAATCGTCTTGACGCAGTGTGCGAATAATACCAAAAACCAATGCACAGAGTGCTGGGAACAGGAATAGCGAAATCGCTGCACCCTCGCCAATGTGTGTGCCGATCAACCCACGTTGATAGGCCAGCGTGGCAAAGAGATGCGTTTTATCCGCTGGACCACCACGGGTCAACACCCATGTGATCTGAAAATCCGCAAATGTCAGAATGATCGATAGGAGAAGGACAACCAAAATCACTGGTTGAAGTAGGGGCAAGGTCACAGCCGTGAATTGCCGCCAAGCGTTGGCACCGTCAATCTGAGCCGCCTCATAGTAGGTGGGTGAGATGGTCTGCATACCCGCCAAGAAGCTAATGGCGTAGAAAGGTGTACCACGCCAGATATTGACAATCATGAGCGAGATCATGGGCCAGTGGCCGTCACCAAGCCAGATGGGACCGTTAATGCCTACCTTGTCCATCAGCCAGTTGAAGACGCTAAAGGTGGAGTCAAACGACAAAATCAAAACAAATCTCAAGAATAAAAAAACACCTATTCAACAGTAAAAATGGAGCATCTTCAGAGAGGGATCCTGAAGGTTCGCAAAATTTATGGGAGAAGTGCTAGGGTAATTTAGG
>JBCCFC010000594.1:0-8301 GCA_039029935.1 Chloroflexota bacterium | reverse complement strand
TTTGACTCTTATATTTTCAGACTGCAATCTCAGTCTTTTACTCATTGCAGTATCTTACTCGTTACTGCACCTTTTTGTCAATTTGGGGCGCGACTCCACTCTTTAGTGCGGTCCTACCCTTGAAGCACTATTACGCTATTTTTCAGGAATAAAAAACCGAGTACCAGATGAATTCCTTACAGAGTCGGTGTGCACTGTATTTGCAGAGGAGGCAGAGATTATGGACACGATTTTTGAACGTTTGGCAGAACGTAGTTGGAAAGAAGGATTTCAAGAAGCTGAAGAAAAATATGAACAGGCTCTTCAGCACGAACGAGAAGCACGAGAACGTGAGCGTGAAGAATTTATTCAAAAAGGGTTTGCAAAACAGCGAAGGATAATTCTTGGTGCGTTGAAACATTCATTCAAATTGAGTGATGAAGACCAAAAGGTGGTTACCAAACACCTGGAATGGATTGAAGATGAAGAGGCATTGGATCGCTTGATCAATGCTGCATTGGATGCTGCCCACGAGGACCTAGCCTTCTTTATGATGCGGTTGATTGCTGAGAACAATGCCAATATGGATGGATAAGTCATCTCAGGAAGGCTTGAGGTGTACATGATAGAGTGCCACAGGACTTTGTGCCGACTCGCTATAATATTCTTTTTATTAATATGTCTTTGTTCCCGCTTTGATAGCATCCCCCTCCATGCGCAAGGACCAACCTTCCCCAATCGCTCCTATGACGAAACCGATGTCATGACCGCCATTAGCCGTATCCACCCATTTGCGCGTGAGCATGGCAGCGTGTTTATGCATCAAGGCTATCTGGTGCAGGTGTATTCACAGAAGCCGCCAGCCACAATGGGCGGGTTTAGCTTTTATGATATTTCTGATCCCTATAATCCCGTGCTGGTTGCCAACCACCAAAATGATCGCACAATGGGGATCAGCGAGCAACATGCCTCTGGGTATTATCGACATGAAGGACGTGATTATGTGGCGTTGTTGGCGAATGGTGGTGCACAGATTTGGGATTGGACCGATATACATAATCCACAGCGATTGAGCGTGATTGACTTACCCGACGTATCATCGGGATATAGCCGTGGGGCGTGGTGGCTCTTCTGGCAGATGCCCATTCTGTACATCGGTGCTGCATCCAATGGCCTCTACATCGTTGACACAACCGACCTATACAACCCATCTGTAGTGCAGCGCCAAGACGATGCGCCCAACCCTATGCCCAACACATTGACAGGTGGCTTTCGCATGGGACCCGTGTTTGCGGTCGGCAATCTACTGGTGACAAGTAGCAATGCTGAACGCGGGTATGCCACATTTGATATCAGCGACCCACGCAACCCTTCGATGTTGGCAACGTTTGAGGGGCGACCACCGAACTCCTATAGCACCATGTTCAATGGACACAAACTCTACGGTGCAGGGACCGATGATGAACTGTTAATTTTCGATCTGACTGAGCCTACCGATATTGTACTCGAACGGCGTATCAGTACCTATGGCAACGGCGGCTACTTAACGATTCAAGATGGCTATGCCCATTTAGGTGCGTCAAGGTACTATGCCAAGGTCGATGTGCTGGAAGATGGCGTCGGGTCGGATCGTTATTTGATGGAACGCCGCTTTTACGCACCGATTGACGATGTTGACCATGATTTTGTGGTTGTCTTGGGCAATTTGGCCGTTGTCTCCGATGATCATGGGCATGGTAGTTTTATCACACCGCACCAAGCCAAACCGGACACAACACCACCAATCGTCAACATGATTTTGCCTGCCGATGATGCCACCGAACAGGCGCGCTCCACACGTATTGGTCTGACCTTTAGTGACCAGCTTGACCCGCGCGCCATCGGCCCCGATACGATCATTGTGCGGCCTTTGGGCAGTGCAGATGCGCTGGAAGGCTATTATTCGATCCAGACAGGCATTGTCAACTTTGCCCCGCGTACACCGTTGGAAGCCAACACAACCTATGAAGTCCTGATCTCCAGTGGTGGTGTCAAAGATGTGGCAGGGAATGCCATTGCCGGAGAGTTTCACGCCATTTTTTCGACGGGTAGCTTTCTGAATCCACCGATTACGTGCAGTATCAATCCGATTCCTGCGGTCGCTGTTGGCGAACCGATTCAACTCGAAGCGAAAGTTGGCTCATATCTCCCCTATCCAATCGGTGAAATCGAGTATGTCTGGGATTTTAACGATGGCAGTGCATTAACTCGCCCTTGGGCTGTGCCGACTATCGATCATTTTTACGAAACACCAGGCCATTACAATATCAAACTGAAAGCATCGGCAAGTGAGTACACAGCGGGCTGCGCCACACAAGTCACGGTGCATTATCCAGTGGACCCTGTGCCTGCCCCCTCATCCACAACCATTTTGTTTGACGAGAAGCAGATTGCCGTCTGGAAGGTGAATCCAGATCACGACAGTGTGACCTCAATCAACGCCATCACGTTCGAAACACGGTTTGAGCAGCCCGTAGGAGCATACCCGCGCACCTTGGCACTAGCAGGTGATGGCACAGTGTGGGTGGTAAACCAAGCCGATGCCACCATCAGCATCTTGAACGGTGAGACAGGCAATATAGACATGACCTTGGCATTGCCCCATGCATCACAGCCCTTTGGCATTATCTTTAGCCCCGACAAACGGTATGCCTTTGTGAGTTTGCAGGCGACAGGCCAAGTCGTGAAAATTGATGCCAATGCTCGTCGTATCACAGATATGCTGACGGTGGGGCCACAACCGCGTGGGTTGACCATATCGAAAGATGGACAGCAACTCTTTGTAACGCGATTTATTTCACCAAGTGAGTACGGTGAGGTCATCGTTGTGGATACAGGCATAAGCAGTGGGGGGGTTCGTCGTTTGGATGCGTTGTCACTGGCCGTGGACGCTGGACCGGACACCGAGCGTAGTGGGCGAGGCGTTCCCAATGCGCTTGAGTCACCAGCAATCAGTCCCGATGGCCGTCGATTATGGATTCCGAGCAAGAAGGACAACACTAAGCGCGGCCACTTTCAAGATGGTCATGGACTGACCTTTGAATCGACTGTGCGCCCAATTCTTTCACAAGTGGATGTATCAGGCGGTCGTAGCTCCTATCAAGAAGTAGTGGGCGACCGCTATGATCTCAACGACCGCTCGCAGCCAGTGGCGATGGGGTTTAGCCCAATCGGCGACTATGCCTTTGTGGTATTGCAAGGCTCCAATGCAATTGACGTGATCGATGCTTACAGTGGACGTGTGGTGACGGCGATTGAGAACATCGGTCACGCGCCACAGGGGTTGGCCTTTACTAGTGATGGCGGTAAACTGTTTGTCGATAGTTATCTTTCGCGTAGCATCTATGTCTATGATGTGCGCGATATTGTTGTGGAAGGCGGGGACCTTACCGCAAATTTGGTAAAGATACTGCCAACTATTCAAAAGGAAAGCCTCGACTCCGAAGTGCTGGAAGGGAAGCGCATTTTTTACAACGCTATTGACCCGCGTATGAGCCGTGACGGATATATTTCGTGCAACGTCTGTCATTTGGATGGCGGTGGTGAAGATGGGCGTGTATGGGATCGTGGTGATCAGGGCGAGGGGCTACGCAACACGATTGACCTGCGACACCAAGGCTATGATCAATATGCATCTGACACAGCGATGCGTCTCCATTGGAGCGGCAACTATGATGAGTTTCAGGATTTTGAACATGACATGCGCACGATGTTTGGCGGACAGGGTTTTCTGACAAACGCTGATTTTGAGGCGGGAACCCGTCAACAACCGTTGGGGGAACGCAAAACGGGCATTTCCAAGGAACTGGATGCACTTGCTGTTTATGTACGCACATTGGCACAGGGCAACACGCAGTCAACGCTCATCAGCCCACACCGCAATCCTGACCGCACATTGACCACTGACGGCGAGGCTGGTCGTGCGCACTTCTTGGCGTTGGGCTGCGCTACCTGTCATCACGGCCCTGATTTTAGCGATGGTTATCACGGTCTGCAACACAATGTAGGCACAATTAAATCGACGTCGGGGCAAGGCAACTACCAGCAATTGCAAGGATTTGACACGCCTAGTTTGCGTGGTCTATGGCAAAGCGCGCCCTACTTACATGACGGCTCGGCGCAGACATTGGTGAATGTGCTGATTACGGAGAATGGGCAAGGGCGACATGGTAGTCTTGCTTCTTCCAGGCAGAACTTACAGGTTATCGAGCAGTTGGTGAGCTACCTGTTACAAATTGATGTACTGGAGCCTGCGATTGCACACCAAATGCCATCTGTCAATCTCGTTGCGCCGCAGCCGTTACAGCGATTCCGAGCAGGTTCAACGGTTCGGGTGTCGGTTGATACACTCACAAGCCTGAACCCGATTGAAAAAGTTGTGTTTTTTGCCAATGGTGTCCCCATTGGCGAGGATAACAAACCTATGTATCAGTTCCAATGGCGCAATGTGCCAGTAGGGACACAGCGGCTACAGGCACAGCTTACCTATGAAAATGGGACAACAACGCTGTCAAATGAAGTGATTATTTCGGTCGACTAGATGTAGAAGTCCGGCTTTTCACAAGAGTCGGATTTCTATAAACCTCTTCTGAATCATGCTCTAGAATTTCTTCCTGCCGCTAATCATCATAAATCCATCAAAATCCGAAACCTCATCCTGCGGTTGGTAAATTTGTTCACAATCATCGATAGATAAACCAAGCGTATTGTATACATCTATGACATTCTTTGGATTAAGGCGTACTGAAGGATATCGAATTCCTTGCACATCCCAAAAGGATGCATTAATCGGTGTAACTGACACGAAAAGACCACCATCAGAGAGCAAGTCTGTTAATTTTTTATTAAACAGAATCCACTCATTGAAATCATCCGTAACACAAGTTAAACATGAATTATTAGAAATAACGTCGTAAGGTGCTTTAGAACTGCCAAGTAGCGGATCGTCGGCAAAAATATTGCATTGTGAAATTTTTTGTAGTCTTTGACGAATCAATTCATGCCGCTTTTGAATACATGTTTTTGTTGGGTTTTGTTGATCTGCATTTTCGCAAGAAAGCGCATAGCAAGTGAAATGGCTCCAGTCAAATGCATCGTGTGTTCCGATATGCCAGTGATTGACCTCTGTTAAACAATCGATATTGTAATCCGTAAAATGAATTGACCCACAGGTTTTTGCTGCCGTAATGAGTGAATAAATCGTTGGACCACCGCCAAATTCGAGATAGGATGCGCCTTGCAGATCTTTATAAACAGACGCGTAAAATTGTAGCATCGCTTTACTAGCAGGTGTCAGATCACCTTGATAAAATTGTGATAAGTATGCACGGGCCAGATTCACGGTTTGAATTTCCCTAACATCAACGGAGCCACCCCAAGCTGCTGAAACACACCGTAATGGTCGATCATGACCCAATTCTCAGCCAACTTACCGTTTTCAATACGCCAAAAATCGGAATAGCGCATTTCAATCGGCTTACCAGTAGGCGGAATGCCAAACCAATCGCCCAGATGGGTGCCTGTAACAATCCCCGTTGCGGCGACCCAGCCATCATCGGCCATCTCGATTGAAGATCCACCTGTGTGGATGTCGGTTTCCATCACCCCATTAAAATCAGGGAAGGCCGTATAAAATACTTGGACTTCATCCTGTTTAAAGGCTTCAACCCCGTGGATATCCCAAAAGCCGGGAGGTCCATGCCAGATCATGTCGTTGGTCCAGTATTGATTCTGGGCCTCCACATCATGGGCATTGAGTGCATCGACCATTTGATGGACCAAATCAAGGTTCTGCTGGACTAATTCAGGCGTTGGGTCAACAGGTGTCTTGTAGATTTCTTTGCATGTTGGGTCCCATGCATCTGCATCTGGGTTAGCGAGTTGCAGCATTACACCCACGTTATCGACCATGACCCAATTTTCGGCCAGTTTCCCATTCTCCACACGCCAGAAATCTGAAAAACGCATCACAATTGGTTTTCCTGTTGCGGGAACACCCAACCATTCATCCTGTGGTGTGCCTGTGAGCAGACCAGTCGCTGCCACCCAATTGCCGTTGGCAATCTCAATTTCGTTGATGACGTGATAGTCTGGGAAGGTCTTATAAAACGGTTCTAGCACTTCATATTTAAAACCGTCAATACCATGAATGTCACCAAAGCCGGGTGGCCCATGCCAAATCATATCATCGGTCCAATACTCATGGTGGGCTTCGAGGTCTTGTGCATTGAGCGCATCGTACATACGATGGATTAAGTCAAGATTTTCGTTGACAGCCATTTGGTTTCCTTCTATTGCTCTAAGAAGTCCGACTTTTAACAAAAGTCGGACTTCTGACTTTCTATTTACCCCTTCACGGCTCCAGCCGACAACCCCTTCACAAGCTGTTTCTGGAAAATGAGAACGACAACCACAAGTGGTAAAGCGGCCGATACAGCCGCAGCCGATTGTAACGGCACTGAGCCTGCGACGCTGATCCCAGGCAGGAACTGGCGCATGGCAACGGCTAACGTCCAGTTAGACTGGGTGAGGATGCTAACAAGCAGAAATTCGTGGTAGGCCAACACCAGCGTAAAGAGGGCAGTTGCAATAATCCCCGGCCACATGATGGGGATGATAACTTGGAGAAAGGCGCGCAAACGATTTGCGCCATCAATCATGGCGGCTTCTTCGATCTCACGCGGGATATCCATAAAGAAGCTACGGAGCATATAGACAGCAAAGGGTTGATTGACAGCGGCCAGTGTAAGAATTACCAGAATATGGGTGTCGTGCAAGCCACTAGCCTGTCCCATCCAGTAGTAGGGTAGGATAAAGGCCAATCTTGGCAGCGAGCGAAAGGCCAATGCCAGCAGAAGCAGCACAACACCAGCCAGCCCCACATAGCGCGCCAATCCATAGGCCGACAAACTGGCGATGGTGATGGAGAAGAGGACTGCGCCAATGCCAATAATGATGGTGTTGACAAAATAGTCGTAGAACTCTGCCGTGTCTAACACACTGGGGATGGTCCAGACCATTGTAACAAGAACGATGACGATGGTCCAGTTCGCTACTCTAGGCGGGATCACTCTGCGATTGCCAAGCATGGCGAGGATGACCAGTACGATAAGGATGCCGATTAACCCATAGAGTATCATCGAAAGATTATCAGGAACCGACTTTAGCCATAGCTCTTGATAATTCTCCCAGGTGGTCTTGAACCAGATCAATGGCGTACGTGAGTGTGCTTGCTTTTTGGTCTTGAGCGACTGTAGAAACGTCCAGACAAAGGGGAAGGTGCTGAAGAAGACAATCACCCACATGGATAGATGGATGAGAATACGGCCAAGTGGATGTTTAATAGGCTGCATGTTACCGCTCCTCTACCTGTTCACGATACATGTAGATCAAGAATGGAATCAGGACAAACATGATGAATACAACGGTGATCACGGCCATTGCGTTGCCCTTACCCAGCCGCCGCACGACCAACGCAATCCGATAGTTATAGGTCAGAATCGTATCCGCATGGTAGATAGGGTTCATGCGTGTCAGCACAAAGACATTATCAAAAAGGCGGAACATATCCATCACGCCCAGGATGGCATTGAGCAAAAACAGTGAACTGAGGTGTGGAATGACGACATGACGTATCTGCTGGAGTCGATTTGCGCCGTCAATTGCCGAGGCATCGACCAATGACCGTGGTAAGGTTTGTAGCCCTGCAAAGAAGATGACCAATGCAAAGGGTGTGGAAATCCAGATGGTATGGATGATCAGTAGGGTCTTCATCGAGAATTCGGTAAAGACAAATTTTTCCTCTAGGACCACGCGCAAAAACCAGGCAATCAATCCCGATGGGTCAAATAGCTGTCGAAAGACAATCGTGCCGATGACGGGAACCACAATCATGGGAATCAGCATTGCCGCCAGATAGACCGCACGGATACGCCCTGTCACCTGGTCCAAAATCAGTGCTTCGATAAAGGCAATGATAATGTGCGCCGGGACAACCACAAGGATAATCACCATTGTCCAGCGTAGCGCAGCCCAGAAATCGGCGTCCGAGAGAACCTCGCGGTAGTTGGCTAATCCAACAAAGTCTGGGTCAGTGGCATTGGTAAAGGTAATGTAGTTTAGCCCAAACCAGATTGCCAACCCCAATGGGATGATCATTAGGGTAATCATGACGACGTTGCTAGGGGCTGTAAATTGCCAGAATGTTTTGAGTTTCATGGTTTAATGCGTAGGGGTATGAGGTGGTGTGTGGGATGAGAAACCGAGTTTTTGCTAAAAACTCGG
>JBCCFC010000593.1:0-8315 GCA_039029935.1 Chloroflexota bacterium | reverse complement strand
ATAGTATTGAAAATTGACATGCTGTTGCCCCCACAAACTCTCGATGTAGCTCTGTACGGTCACATCATCATCGTCGGGTTTTACAGCACCTTTACGCGTAATAAAGGCAATGGGCAGAACAGGCTTTTCTTTGATGATCCGCAACAAGCTGTAATAGGCAAACATGCGATGGGGAATGGTCCAAGGACGGTTGGCCTCCGCGTCAATGTGGATAATCACAAACTCGGTGTGTTCTTCTTCCGTCTCGGCTTGTGCATCTTCATCACGCTTCTTATTCTTCTTCCCTTGTTTCTCATGACCATCGCTCGTCTCAAAGGCATCTTCATCGCTCTCTTTGAGCGGAATTTCAGCGACAATATCGGTAATGCGCAGTGCTTGACCGGGAAAGTTGACAATCAATTCCTGTTTGAAGAACCGTATGTCATCCAATTTCAGGCGAGCGGCCTTGGCAGGAAGAAAGATGAGCAAGAAAGCGGCAAGGAAGCGTTCAAAGAACTCCTTCAACAGTCTGTCATGGGGAATGTATTTTGCTGTTTTTGATTTCGTGTCTTGTTGTGCCATGAGGTGTTTAGTTAGCCCTTTAACCCAGTTGTCACGATACCCTGCACATAATACTTCTGCCCCAACATAAACACAATGACAATGGGGACGACACTGATAAACGACGCTGCCATGATGAGCTGCCACGGTGTCTGCGATTGGAAGCGAGACTGGAACATTGCCAGTCCCAAGGGCAGCGTCCATTTCTCCGGTGAGTTGAGGACGATGACAGGCCAAAGGAGTTCGTTCCATGCACCCATAAAGGTAAAGATGGCAAGGGTGGCAATCACGGGTTTGGAAATCGGCATAATGATGGATGCCCAAATACGCAGACGGCTACAGCCGTCAATCAGGGCAGCGTCCTCCAACTCTGTCGGAATGGAGAGCATGAATTGACGCATGAGGAATGTCCCCCATGCACTGACAAGACCGGGTACAATGAGCGCATAGTATGTGTCCAACCAGTCAAAGGTCTGCATGAGTATAAAATTGGGGATCAATAACACTGCTCCGGGAATCATCATGGTGGACAGATAGAGCAGAAAGATACGTTCGCGTCCAGGAAAACGGATGCGAGCAAAGGCGTAACCTGCTAGTGCCGAGCTAATGACCACACCCACGGTGACGGCGATGGCAACAAAAAAACTATTCCACATATAGAGGGCAAAGGGGCGATCACGGAAGACAGCGATGTAGTTCTCCCATTGTGGGTAGGCAGGCAGCAGGGTCGGGGGAAAGGTGTACACTTCCCACCGCGTCTTGAGTGAACTCAGCCCCATCCATAAAAAGGGACCCGCAAAGATGATTGCTCCCAGCGTCAACAGCGTAAAGGACAGGATGTCCCCCACCAGTTTCTGATTTTTGACGCCCATTGCATCCCGTGCTGATGTCGTCTTTTGTTTGTCTTGCGTAATTGAAGTCGCTGCCAAAGTTGTACCTCATTTAATCGTTATCAATCGTTAACTATCAACTATCAACTATTCAAACCCATGAACCCAATTCTTCGCCACCGTCCACTGGCTTAAGGTGAAAATCATGATACAGGCAAAAAGCACCAAGGCCATGCCCGATGCGTACCCCATCTTAAAGTAGAGAAAACCGCTGTTGTAGATATGCAGCACCATTGTTGTGGTTGAAAAGGCGGGACCACCGCGTGTCATCAAGTACATGGCATCAAAAGCTTGGAAGGAGCCAATCAGTGACGTGACCAGTACAAAGAAGATGGCGGGGGATAGCATCGGTACCGTAATATAGCGAAATTGCTGTCGTGCATTGGCACCATCCACAATGGCCGCTTCATAGAGTTCGGCGGGGATGCCCTGTAGCCCCGCTAGGAAGATGAGCATGGCAAAGCCAATACTCTTCCACCATCCCATAAAAATAAGTGAAGGCATGGACCAGGTGCTATCGGCCAGCCATTTCGGGCCGTCAATGCCCACGAGATAGAGAATCCAGTTGAGTAGACCAAACTCAGGATGATAAATCCAGAGCCAGATGATTGCTGCCGCCGCCATTAAGGTGACGTGTGGTAAAAAGTAGATCAGCCGGAATGTCAGGACACCGGGCATTTTGCGGTTGATGAGCAGGGCCAAGGCCAATGCAAAAACAATGGTGGGTGGAACCATGCCAAACGCCCAATAGAAGGTGTTTCCAAGTGTGCGCCAAAATAGCCAGTCGTCGATCATGTTGACAAAGTTTTGAATCCCAACAAAACTGGGCGGCCATGTTAAATCATAATCGGTAAAGGCCAGGGCAACAGCGGCGGCCATCGGAAAGAGGCTGAACGTGATAAACCCCAAAAAGTTTGGGAGCAAGAACAGATAGCCATCACGGGCCTCTTTACGCGCCAATCCGGATCGCTTCTTCTTTTTTGGTGTTGCCGTCGCGGGCATGGATAATGGTTTACTGCCCATTAACGCATCACTCATACATGGATCTCCTTCAACACAATGCCCCGCACAGACAAAGTATTGTTTTTATCTGTATTGATCAAAAAAATTAGTTCTATCATTTATTATACACACAGCGACTCTTCCTTGGCAAACAGTAGAAATAGACACGATACAGTTCAATTCGCAACGTATGATTTTCTATTGATTGCGTATAAATTGGCTCCATCCATATTGATACTGGTGGAGTTGTCCATCTTTTTGCCACTGATAAACGCCGTCAACGGTTTGTTTGCCACGGATGGATTTGATTCTTGTGGCTCGTCCATCCGTCCCACCGATATTGCTTTCCTCAATCGACACATGCGCAATGGCAATTCTTGACAGTTCTATGCTGGGTAATAGGGCTAATGCCAACCTCTCTGTTTGGGTAAAATCCGCACAAAGCGGGCTTGTCATGAGGTAAGAAATGTCTAGTTGCAGGGGTATAGTAGCAATGTCGTAATTCGTTTCATAGTCATCCTCCGCTCTTTGATATATATGGTAGCCTGTTTCGTGTCTATTAATTTCTAGGTACGCCGTTCCGCAAAACGATTCCTCGGTTACTTGCCCCCATTGAACTGTCAAGTCTGCATCAAGGTCTATTTCTGTTGTACGTACCCGTCGCCCGCCAATGTCATAGATAGAGTTTTGTTCAAAGGTGTACGTTTCTGTAATGGTCAGAAAGAGGATGAACAGTTTAGGGACAAAGACGGCGGGCAAACTCGTTGGGAGAAAGGTCGGGGGTTGGAAGCCCTTGATGGGGGCGGTCGTTGTATTCAAGCAAAAATTGTTGCAAGAGGGCGTCCAACTCTTGTTCATTAGACCAAGACTTATCCTTGAGCCACTCTTTGGTGGTACGAACAAAGCGTTCGGCGATGCCATTGGATTGGAGTCTATGTCGAGCAATAAGGACATGCAAAAAGTCCTCCCTATCTAAAAGGGTCTTGAACTCATCGGCAGCAAAATGGGTGCCACGGTCGGTAATGAGGAACTGTAACTCATGAGGGGGGAGAGGCCTCAACTCATCAACAACCATACTAGAGGTGACATGCTGTCCATGCACAAAAATCGGCAATTTGATACACTGGCGGGTACAATTGTCAATAATGACAAGGATAGCAATCCATGAGGTGATAAGGGGGAGATCGAAGAGACGTTGTTTGATAGAGGCGCGTTTCTCACACCAATTTTGGTCCTCAACTCGTCGTTCGGCTAGTATTGAGCGACGTTTTGCAAAGAGCGATTTTCACTCTGTATCGGCAACTTTTTTGGCCTCTTTTTCCTGCATTTGTTCTTGTTCCTCAGAGAGCGCATTATGGGTATTAACCGATTCCTTACGTTCGACTCGCATCTCTCGCCAAGCATCGTCTTCTATGTGCCGATTTATACGAATCTTACGGCGTTCGATCCGTAACTCATCCGACTCTTGGTTCAATGCTCTTCTCTCAGCCTTACGAATTTCTTGCTCACTGGTTTTTTCTTTCATGCCCTCACTGATGGCTACTTCCTCTTCCTCTTCTTCTTCACCTCTTGACCGTTCCACGAAGCTCTTCATTGCCTCTTCGTATGTCACCGTTTGGTCCTCAAATACTCGACCCGGCCATGTCTTTTCGCTACTCTCTTCTTGTATCTTTTCTACCTTGAGCCGTCCTGATGAACCGCTCACTGCTGGTAACTTTTCTTCACTTTCGTGGGTCGCTGGCACATAACATAAATCTACATTATAGCTTTGGTCTGCTCTTTCTGCATGCCGACATGCTAAACCCTCGTTCTTCTCGCCAGCTACTGCCTTCTCCACTCCCCATAATCCCGCCTCCTCTAGGATTCTTCTCACCGTGTTCGCACTGACCACTGGTTGCCACTCATTTTCTTTCATCATCTCATCCGCTATTCTTTGCTTACCCCATTTCGGATTTTTTCGCCGTTTTTCTATTACCTTTTCTTCTATTTCTTTCGATACTTTTCGTGTCTTTTTAGGTGCTTTACTTCCATACTTTTCTAGTCCTGCGAACCCATTTTTCTCATATCTCTCTTGCCAATTGTAGAATGTTCCTCGACTTACTTTTGCCTTTTGAGCTGCCAATGTCACATTCCCCGTCTCTTCCCATGTTCTGAATAGCAATTTTCTTTGCTGCACCGTTGTTACCCGGTAATATGTCTTCACTGTAATCATTCTCATATTTTACTATACCCCCTTCATTTGTTCAACCTCTTTCTGAACATTACAGTTACATCAGCTTTGTTAATTGAATAGAAAAGTATAAAATTTTATGTGAGGAATGAGGAACGATGTGTTTGAGCTTTAAGGATAGTGCAAAGTTGACTTTTGACACACCAAGTGACAACATTTCCCGAATAAAACTTGTTATCCTGGGCACTGATACGCCATCTTTGCAGCCAAACCGCTATCAATCTTCATTTGCGTTAATTGTGGATGACCAACCCTATCTGATAGACTGCGGCAGTGGGTCACTCCAGCGGCAGATGGATGCACGCACGATGGGGCTGACGGCATTCGATTACCCAAAACTCACGCGTCTGTTTGTCACCCATCTGCACCCCGATCACACGCTGGGCATCCCCGCCTTCATCATCAGCAACTGGGTCAAAGGGCGAAGTGAGACGCTCAGGATATTTGGCCCAAAGGGGATTGGCAAGATTGCACATGGGTCGCTTGACATGTTTGCAGAGGGCATTGCCGAACATCAGCGCAGTGGCTCGATTCCGCTTGGTGACATCTCACTGGAGGTCGTTGAGCATAAAGATGGCATTATCTACACCGATGAACGTGTCTCGGTCGAGGCGTTTCCAGTTGACCACGGCGGATTAGAGACCTACGGATTGAAGTTTGTGACGCCTGATAAAGTTGTTGTCTTTTCAGCCGATACAATAGCTGTGCCTATCATGGCGGAGAAAGCAAAAGAATGTGACGCGCTCGTTCACAGCGTCTACTGTCAATCGGGATTAACAGAACTGCCACCGAGTTGGGATGCCTATTTTTCGACCATGCACACATCTGCACGCGCATTGGGTGCAATTGCGGCGGAAGCCCAGCCTAAATTGCTCGTCTTCACCCATCAAATTATATACAAGGGTGTAGGACCAGACGATGTGTTTCGCGAGATTCGTGAAGGCGGCTTCACAGGCGAGGTCGCCTATGCAAACGATATGGACGTTTTCGAGCTATGAGCTATTTTCGGACGTACCTTGGTAGCCAATCGGATATTTTCACTAGAAGAATTCCAGAGGCAAGGGTTGGGCAAATAGATGATGAAAGTCGTAACAGAACATCCCAATCTTCAACGCAGATAGTGGGTATTGGCGACACAGGATGCGCATGGTCTCTATAAGCAGTTTGGTTGTACTGTGCTGCCTGAGCCGCGAAAATTTATGATGAAGTTGAAAACGTAAAATGAGTGTTATCTGGAGGACGTGATGAAACGGGTACTTAAAGTAATTGGCGTTTTACTACTAATCAATACTGTCCTCACGGCAATCGGCGTAGGCCTATTCTTTTGGCGGTTTGTGCCACGTATCCCAGCAGCCGATTTTCCAACGCCGCAAGACAATGCCGAAGCGCAGGAACAAGACTTAGACTACCTGCTCAACCTGACTACAATTGACCACAGTTTTTCTGAGGAAGCGAAAACGCAATTTCAAGCGCATGTGGAAGAGATGCGCACACAGGTGGGTACAATGAGTGACACCGAATTTGCTATGCAGGTTGCGGCGGCTGTTGCGCTGGCTGATAATGGTCATACCAATGTGAGAATTGCACATTTGGCGGATCAGTTAAACAGCCTACCGTTGCGTTTCTTTTGGTTTGATGACGGTCTCTACATCGTTCGTGCCCATGCAGAGTTGGCAGCGTTTATCGGTGCGCAGGTCGTTGCCTATGATGGTACTCCGCCAGAGGAGATTGTATTGCGTCTCAATCAGTATTATGGTGGCAATGAGCCGACTGTCCGTTTTAACAGCCCCTATTTTTTTGCATCTCCAGCAGCAATGCATGGTGTGAATATGGCAGCGAAACCCGATCAGGTTTCGCTTACGCTTCGGTTGATGGATGGAAAGACGCAGGAGACCACAGTTCTGGTGGAAGAGAACCAAACAGAGACGATGCGCGTGGTTGACCATGCACTTGCAAAGAACGCTAAAGAAGAGCTTGAGAGCGGGAATGATTGGTACTTTCTTGATCCAGAAACGGTTGCTTTAGCACACTATGGGATGCACCCCGAAAAGCGTTTATGGACAGGTGAACTGCCCAATGATGGCTTCTACATCCGCATGAGAATTACTCTAGATGCCGACGATGTGTCACTGTCAAGGTGGCTGGCGGACATCCAAGAGCAGTTAAAAAGCTCTCCCACAGCGTATCTTGTCCTTGATCTGCGGTCCAATCCGGGTGGGGACTACACAAAAACGAGAAGTTTTGCCAAGGCCATGGCTGATCTTGTAAAGCCAGATGGCCGTATTTACACGTTAACCGATGGTGGCACGTTCTCAGCCGCAGTGGTGACAGCCGCTTTTGCCAAGCATGGCGCAGATAGCAAAGGCCAAATTGTTGGTTCACAGATGGGTGACAGAGCGCAATTCTGGGCCGAAGGTGGCGGTGTATTGACACTGCCCAATTCAGGGGTCAAGGTATCCGTATCAACGGGCTATCATGATTGGGAGAATGGTTGCACAGATTGGCGTCGTTGCTACTGGCTCAACATTTTCATGGGTGTGGCGGCAGGCAAACTAGACCCAGCTATCAACGCACCGCTCACCTTTGCCGATTACTCGCACGGCATAGATACAACCATGCAGGCGGTTTTTGACGCAGAGTCTGCCTATTCCGTGGACTCCCACTTTGGCAGGAATGACTAATAAACACTGTAACCACCGTGTTGAATGGAGGTGCTGAATGACATCTATAGTCGCACTTGGAGCCGTTACCGTTGGTATCAATCTAACCGTTAGTAACGCCGAACTCCGTGAACTGGGTCTGACGCTAGGTACTTACACGGAACCATCTGTGGAGCGAATGGAGGAGATCCGCCTTGCGCTTGAACAGAAACGCGGAACGCTTCCTGCTCCGAGTAACGGTGGTTCGGTTGGCAACACGGCAAACCTTATCGCTCGTGCTGGCGTACCCTGCGGCGTGATCGCCGTTGGTGGCGACGATGCCTTTGGTCGAACCTTTGTCTCTAATTGTGAAAAAGCCTCAGTTGCGTTTCTCTCCAAGCTCGAAGAGGATGCTGTGACGGGGTATGACTTCTATCTTCACGATGACGATGGTGTGCGCACCATCATCTTGACGCATGGGGCAAATGCACTATTGAGTCCTGCGCACATTGACATCGACGCGGTTCAAGGGGCCGAGCTACTGTTGCTTGATGGCTCTGCACTCTCCTATGGTCCAGAATCCGAAGCTGCACTGTCGCATTGTATACAAGCAGCAGAGGAAGCCGAGGTTCCTTTTGTGCTGACCCTTGCAAGCATCCGAATCGTTGAAGGCTACCCCACGTTCTACGAGACGTTTGCGCCAAAAGCACAGATGGTGGCCGGAAATCTTGAGCAAACCGCCGTGCTGGTCGGCCTTGAACCGACAGCCTCTCTTGACCAAGTGAGAACAGAGCTTGCCAAGACGCCCATTGATGCGATTGTCACCTTGGACGCAGATGGAGCTTTTGCCCGATTTGGTGATGATGAATTTTTAGGCGTTGGTCATGGATTCGTCCAAGAGGGGGAGGAGTTGAAAAAAAGCGAGAAAGAAGATAAGCTGGTGAAATGAAAAATTATGACGAACGCATCAAAAAACAAGAGGCAGTGAAAGCCTATGAAAATAGTGGGAAAAGT
>JBCCFC010000592.1:0-8321 GCA_039029935.1 Chloroflexota bacterium | reverse complement strand
GATTTATATGGAAATAAACAGATTTAAAATATATTCAAATGATAAACCATGTGCGTCACTCATACCATCACTGATACCGTCACCGAGATCGTCACTGATACCGTCACTGACACTATCACTTTTATTGCTAAATTGGGTGAATCCCTTGTAAAATAAAAAAGCTGTCAGCTTGTCAGCCAGTCAGCACTTCAGCACCTCAGCTACACAAGCTGACAGGCTGACAAGCTTTTTTACCAACGTTTGAAGAAGATAGGAGCCACGTTGCCACAGCATCAATTATCGATACGCTTACTAGGATTACCTGAAATTTTGGTGAACCAAATTCCATTGGCGTCATTGGAGACGGTGAAGGCGTCAGCATTGGTCTATTACCTTGCTGTAACGGAGCGCGTTCATGGGCGTGCGGAATTGGCGGAACTGTTTTGGCCGGATAGTGAACTCAAACTGGCTCGGCGCAATCTGCGCAACCGACTCGTCGTCATTCGAAACCATTTGGGGGACTACTTCACCATCACGCGCGAATCCCTACAATTTAAGCCCCACTTTGCCAACCAGGTAGACATCCATCAGCTTGCAGCTGCGGCCTCGGCGGCTGAGTGTACTGCGGATAGGGCACGGTTGCGCCAAACAGCAGACCTCTATCGAGGCGATTTTTTGACCAATATCCATGTAACTGATGCACCGCTCTTTGAGGATTGGGTTACACGTACACGCGAAGAAACACACACACAGATGGCAACAATCCTCTATCGGCTGAGTCATCTGGAGGCGGCACAGGGCAATCTTGCACAAGCAAACACCGACATAGACCGTCTATTGAGCCTTGTTCCTTGGCATGAAGAGGCCCATCGACTCAAAATGCAACTGTTATATCAAAATGGACATCGCTGGGCGGCACTGGAACAATATGCGGCCTTACAAGATATTTTGCGTGAAGAATTGGATGTGCCGCCCGATGCGGAGACAGAGCATTTAATCAACTTAATTCGTCTAGGCGAATCGCTGGAGGACACAGTTCTTGCCCTACCCGATAAGTCGCCTGTGCAGACCAACATACACGCTCCTACAATGACCCACACGCCAGAGAATATAGAGCCTGGAACGATAGATACTGGGACTATAGATGCTGGAACTATAGATACTGCGGATATAAATGCTACGGATATAAATACTGCGGATATAAATGCTGTAGATATAGATGCTGTAGATATAGATGCTACGGATATAGAACTGGCACTAGACAAAACCGATGCACAAATGGCATCACCTACCTATCAAAGCCCAATACCTCTGACGCCGTTAATTGGGCGTGGAGAACTTCTGCGAACCATTCTGGATGCAATACAGGACCCAACGCATCGGTTGATTACGCTGATGGGCATGGGCGGTGTTGGTAAGACACATATGGCCCTCACCATCGGCCAACGCATGAGAGAGTTACAGCGCGCTGATAGAAATGATGAACAGGTTGATATCTACTTCATTTCACTGGTCGGCATGGAGGCCATGCCACGGGCCAGCCAATCAGAGACGATACCCTATGCGCACGAAAAACAGGCATAAAATCGTCTGGCAAGTGAGGTCGCAACCGCGTTAGATTTACCCATTGGTAGTGCGGATACCATCCTCCAACAGGTGTCTGACTATCTACGCCACCGGAAATTGTTGTTAATTTTTGACAATTTCGAGCATGTCTTGGGCTGTGTTCCAGCATTGGCACGACTCTTGGCCGAAGCATCAAGCTGTGTCTTTCTGGTGACATCGCGAACACGACTCCAGATACCCAATGAAACCGTGTTCTACATAGACCCTTTGCCCTTGCCTCAAGCCGATAAAGCAACGCAGATCATCGCACAACAGCCGCAGATGCTCCCCAAGACCTATGCCGCCATTCAGCTCTTTATCGACTGTGCCCAACGCTACTCATCGCGCTTTCACGCGCATGTGGATGACTTCCCACATATGCTTGATATCTGTCAACTGACAGGAGGATTGCCGCTCGCTCTGGAGATGGTGGCCGCATGGACAGAGCATCTCACACTTGCCGATATCGCAGCCCAACTTCGCCAAGACCGTACACTGCTTGTTCACGACGCCTCTGTAACCGCGACAGGAACGCTTGGTGTTGCCAGACATCAGACGGTTGATGCACTGATAGAACACTCTTGGCGGTTGCTCTCACCAGAGCAGCAAAATCAACTCATGATGCTGTCCCATTTTGCGACCTCGTTTGATTTCAATGCTGCTTCTGCCATTGTGCATATCTCGTTGCTCAATCTCAAACGGCTCACCGATACCTCGTTGCTCCAAGTGAAGACAGTTGGACGCTATGCGCTGCACCCATTGACCCAAGCCTTCTTGCGTGACCAATGGCGCACCCAATATGACGACACATCCTCGGAAACGATGGTACTTTGGCGGCATTACTGCACTTACTTTTTTACATTGGTTGTGGAGCAGGCTGCGCGGCTGGACGGTGCGGGCGTGATGGATGCACTAACCCATTTACGGCGCGAACACAATCACATTGACTTGGCATGGCGGCAGGCACTCCACCACCGCTGGTTTGGCCTGATTGAGCATGTCTTTGATGCACTGACTCACTTTCATACACGCAACGGTGTCCATCAGGAAGTCTTTCTCTGTTGTGAACGCCTTCTGGAGATACTGGACATTACACCGATGCAGACGTTTGATGCAGTACCCCTCTCAGACTCAATTCAACAGCGACTTCGGCTTCATGCAGGTGTGATCCAGATGGAAACGCACCAACAGCTTGCCCAACACAGCGAGGGCTTGACGGTGGGGCTACGACTAGAGCCGTATCTGCCAAGTACGTTGCCGAATACACTGCCCAATACACAAACTGCCGATCAACCCATCTTGAATTTAGAGGCACGCTACCATCTGGGCATGGCGTCGCTCTTCTTGCTTGCTGGTGAACTGGATGAGGTCCAACACCACTGGCATTTGGCACACCCACATCTGTCAGAACAATCTCCGTCACATCTGTGGGGACGCTATGAGATGATTTTCGCCTTCTATACCTCGTTTTATAATAGCAATGTGGATATCGGACTGCAACATGGTGAAAAAGCACTGGCGCACTATCGGCGTAGCGGAAACCTCTGGGGTGAGGCAGACTTGCTCTATGAGATGGGTGCGCTCCTTGCCTCCTATCGCAGCGGTAGTGAGGCCATGAAAACCTATTTTCAGCAATCGTTGCGCATCCGTCAACAACTACACAATCGCTCTGGTGAAGCGGAGACACTCGATGCGTTGGGCAATGCCCTCGGCCATGCGTCTGGACACGCCCACATTGGGACCAGCTATCTCCAGCGCATTGCCTATCTCAAAGCCGCCATCGACATTCACAACGAGTTGGGCCATGAGTATCGCACCTATTATACGCTTGTCAGCTTAAGTTCTGTCTATCTTGCCTTGGGTCAATATGCGCAAGTAGACGCATGGCTGACCCCAATCACCAATAAACAAGTTGTGCTGGATGACCCGAATCTACGCTACCAAGTGTTGGGCAACCTCAGCATGGCCGCTTGCCGTCAAGGGCGTATCGAGGAGGCAAAGACGTTGGCCCAGCAGATGTTGACCCTGCATGGACAGGTGGCAAAATCCCAACATGCCCTGAGCTATATGGCGTTGGGGGATGCTTTTTTGGCTGATGAGGCGTTGTCTGACGCCGAAACAGCATTTATCCAAGCGTTCAATCTGCGTCAGACAAAAACAAACCTTGGGCTACAAACCACCGTGCGCACAGGGCTGGCCGCAGTCGCCTATCGACAAGGAAAGCAAACGGGTTCGATGGACCAAGCCCTGACCCACGTTCACTGGCTCTACCCGCGTTTGGAGACCAAATTGCCAGACCCCTCTGGCCGTGAATATTTCTGGTCGCACTGGGTCTGCTACCAAGTTCTGCAATCGGTGGATGACCCACGCGCACATGAGCTTTTACGTCAAAGCTATCACCAGTTACGACAGTGGGCCGAGGAACTGACGGATGAAGCGTTGCGGGTGTCGTTTTTGGAGAATGTGGTCGTGAATCGGATGATTGTGGAGGAAGTGGGGAGAGTGAAGAGTCATGACGACCTTACCTAATCAATCCGTTGACGCAATTTCGGGTCAAGGAAATCGCGCAATGCATCCCCAATCAAATTGGCCGACAAGATTGCCAACGTAATCGCCACACCAGGGAAGACAACCAGCCACCAAGGTGGACGGAATGCAGCGGCTAAAACGCCCCCCAGCATATTGCCCCAACTAGGGGCTGGTGGTGGGATGCCCATGCCCAGAAAACTGAGCGCGGATTCGGCAAAGATGGCCGCACCAAGGTGTAACGTTGCCACCACCATGATGGGCGCCAAACATTGGGGGGCAACATGGCGCAACATAATCGCCCATGTGGGGACACCGATACTACGAGCGGCCTCTACATAGGATGTTTCTTTGATATTGAGAACCACAGAACGGGTAATGCGTGTTGCCGAGGGAATACGTGTCACGGCAATGGCAACAATCACTGTCGCCAGCCCCGCACCAAAGACGACGAGCAGGAGCAGTGCTAAGATGAGGCCAGGGAAGGACATCAGGATATCGACCAATCGTTGGCTGATCAGGTCAAAGTATCTGCCCAAATATCCACTGGCAATGCCCCAGACAAACCCGATGGTGTCGCCAATCAACACAGCTGTAAAGGCGACAAGCAGCGTGATGCGAGAGCCAAAGATGATGCGGCTGAGCACATCGCGTCCCAGACGGTCTGTACCCAGCAAGTGTTCTGCCGATGGACCCTCTTCGGAATAGGTTGGCTCCAGCGGGTCATGGGGAGCCACCTGTGGCGCAAAAACCGCCATGATGATAATCAATATCCAGACAAGGACTGCCAATGCGCCGATTGGGGATGAATTGAAAAATCGGCGAAGCCCCGCCAGACTCCAATTGTTTCTGGCCTTTGACCCTTCACTGTACAAAAATGAGGGGTCTGTCTGGGCATCTGCCTGAGCAGTGGATGTAGCGTTGGATGTCACAGAATTTTCTTCCTTTTGTTCTTGGATAGGAAAGCATAACCAATATCACAGATTGATTATCTGTGGCGCAGGTAGCCAACCTGCGATACTTTCCTTTGCTCCCTCTGCACTCTTTGCGCTGAATCGCCTATTCATAGCGAATACGTGGATCGAAGAAGGCATAGCTTAAATCGACCAGCAAATTGATGATGGCAAAGATTAATCCATAGAGCAACACCAAATTTTGAATCATCATCCAGTCGCGTTCGGCCAATGCCTGAATCAGCAAGTTCCCAAGCCCCGGAATCCCAAATGCCTTTTCGACCGAGACAGCACCACCGAGTAGCCCACCCAGAGCCAACCCCGATGTTGTAATCACGGGGAGCATGGCATTTTTGAAGACATGCCGCCACACGATGAGTTGGTTGGCAAGCCCCTTGGCACGAGCAGTACGGACATAATCCTCGTACATCACCTCGAGCGCGGCAGAACGTGCCATACGCGCGATGACCGCAGCCAGCCCCAACCCCAACGCCAGCGATGGCAGCAGTGTGATTTGCATATTGCCCCAAGGATCATCCCACAGTTGGATAATACTCAGCGGTGGTCGCCACGAAAAGACTAGCACCGTGAAGAGTACGATCAACAGCCCAATCCAATAGCTGGGCATGGCGATAAATAAGGTCACGGTCAAACGCGAGGTGTAGTCCATGAGCGAGTTACGCCACATGGCACTGAGCATCCCCACTGGTACCCCAATGAGCCATGAAAATAATACGGCCATAATCGCAATCTGCGCTGAGATCGGCCCACGCCGTGCAATCAACGCGCTGATTGGTTCATTGGTCCAAAAGGATGTGCCAAAGTCTCCAGTAAAGACCTGGTGCATCCAATCTGCATATTGAATATAGTAGGGCTGATCCAACCCCAAACTGGCGCGTAACTGCGCCAGTTCATCATCGCTGAGGACATATACGCCCGTTGCCTCCGACTGGATCATCGCCAAGGGGTCGCCAGGCAACACACGCATCGCCAGAAAAATCAAAACCGTGATGCCAAAGATGGTCGGAATGGCAATCAGTAATCTATTGAGAATGTATTTGGACATAGTTTCTTATTAGTTGAAAGTTGATAGTTGATAGTTGATAGTTATGAGTGTTCAGCCAATAGATCGGTGAATCTCACCATCGGTTTGCAGATGAGTGGAATTATCTGCAATTATTTCAAAACTTGCATAACTATCAACTATCCGCTATCAACTTTCAACTTTCAACTGTCAACTACTCGTCAATCCAGACCGTCTCCATCCGTCCCCATTCAGCAAAGGCGCGGTTATCGAGTTCGACACCTTTCACCTTGCTGTTCCACATGGGTAGGTGGAAGGTATAGCCGACCAAGTAGGAAGGTGGGTCTTGGTCGAGAATATCTTCGGCTTGGGTGATGAGTTCTGCACGAGCTTCGGTGTCAATCTCATTGTCGATCTGCTCCAAGAGCGCATCAAACTCGGCATTGGAATAGCCACCAAAGTTCTGCGAGCCACCTGTACGCCACCACAGATTGCCGCGTGGCGAAATGTCTGAAATGCCATGCCCCCGTGTGTTGAGTGACAGATCAAAGTTGCCCGCTTTTTCTTCCTCGGTTAACAAGGCACGCTCAATAATTCGGATTTCAACTTCGATGCCCAAGTTGCGCTGGAGCATATCTTGGAAGGCTGGTGCAATCAACTCTGCCTGTGGCCCCGCAGCGGCCAACAGTTCGAGTGTCAGTCCTTCTGCATAACCAGCATCGGCCAAGAGTTGTTTGGCTTCCTCAATATCAGCAGTCTTATCTTCACGATAGCCGGGCAAGGTTGCGATGGCCTCTGGTGATGTGGCATATGGATCACCCTGTGGAACCCAACGTGTCAAGTTAATCTGCTCTTGGCTAGAGAAGGCTTTGATCAGGTTCTGCCGGCTGACACCTAACAGAATGGCACGACGCACACGAGGGTCGCTCAGGGTTTCTTTGTTTGTGTTAAAGAAGACCCAATACGCCCCAAAGTTTGCCAATTTGTTGGCGATTACATCATCCCGATTGTCGCCTTCGACCCATGTCTCATAGGCCACGTTCCACGACATATCCGCCTGCCCCGTGAGGACCGCACTACCGCGATCTGACCACGCTGGTACATGCAACAATTCTAGGCCATCCACATAAGGCAGTTCAGCATCCCAATAGTTTTCGTTGCGTTCCAGAATCCATTTTTCAGCCGTCTGATACTCGACATACTTGAACGCGCCTGTGCCTGGCACAACAACCTCGCGCAGATCATTGTTGTTCTCTTCCAGATGTTTGGCCGAGTAAATGACCATGCCAGTACCCGCCAACAAATTGAGGAAGTAGGTGCGTGGTGCGCTCAGGTTAAACTGAACCGTTAAATCATCCGCAGCTTCGATACTATCCACCATTGTAAACTCATCTTTGAAGATGCTGATGACCCCTTCGGGTGGGTCCATGATACGATTAAAGGATGCCACTACATCGGCAGAAGAGAACGGCGTACCGTCATGATAGGTGACCCCTTCACGCAGCGAGAAAGTATAGGTCAAGCCGTCGTCCGAAACTTCCCAACTGGAGGCCAAGTCTGGGACAATCGAGCGCAATCCATCGACAAGATTGAGACGGACCAAATTGTTGTACATGTGACT
This sequence comes from Chloroflexota bacterium, assembly GCA_039029935.1. GTDB lineage: Bacteria > Chloroflexota > Anaerolineae > Caldilineales > Caldilineaceae. Next base: position 613 of record JBCCFC010000592.1, on the reverse strand, counting down.
TAGCACATGGGCGCCGCCACCTTGATGGATGTCAAAATGTGAAACGGTGACACCAAAGGCTGTGCGTAGCGTTCCACCATGCTTGGGGCTACCTGCGGGACGCAACATGCCATCTTCCCATGAGGCTGGCGTCATCGGTTCTGCGGGAGCTGCATCCGCTTCTGTCGCTGGGGCGGGTGCAGGCTCTGCTGCTGGCGCACATGCGGCCAGAATACCCACGCCAGCACTGGCACCAGCGATCTGTAAAAATGTACGTCGTGAAATCGTCCTTCGATTGCGTTTGATTGAAGAATTCACAGTGGTTCCTCCTAGAATAGTAAGCTGCATTGACTCAACAAACAGAGTCACATGACTTAATCGAGTATTTTACAAGAAAAAAACTATTTGAGCAACCAGCAAAAACGATCATGGATGGTTTCCATTGGTACAACCTTGTCACCTGTGCTATTCTTCGTTGGATAACGCTATTTGTTGTCGGAAATTACTGTGACACAGAAATAGTCGGTACTTAAAAATTTATAGACAAAGAGATTGGTCCAATGATTGAAAAATTAATTTTTCAATCATTGGACCAATCTCTTTGTCTATAAATTTTTAAGTACCGACTATTTCT
>JBCCFC010000591.1:0-8323 GCA_039029935.1 Chloroflexota bacterium | reverse complement strand
TCGCGCGTTTCTGTAGATAGTCAAATGATATTTCGCCTGATTTATACTCTAAAAACCAGTTCTGCCTTTCCTCAACAAGATCATCGTCTGAATTTAATTTCAAACAGTCAATCGTATCATTCACCATTTGCTGCTGTTTTGTAGTCAACGTGGGATTAGGAAAGAGAAAAAACGACTGAAAGTCAAGCATAAACCAATCTGATGCCAAGGTGAATGGATTAAGAATGGTTTGTGTCCCTTTGCGGCTATTAAACCGGATCGATACATAGCGAAAGTTGCTCCATTCATATGCTAGGTCGGGACGTTGTGACTTTGGCATAAAATGATCAATGGATTGACTACCTGTGGCATGAGGAATCCAAAAAGCACTGTATGCGCAAATTTGGTTATATGCCTTTCGCATATCAGGTAGTGCTCTGCGCCAGTAGTCATGTTCTTGCCACTGTTGTGAAGATGGGCGAGTCGTATGAGATAAAAAGAGCTTACCTTTGGCTTTTACTTTCTCCTCAAAGCCTTCAGGCTCTGGTTGTGGTGTAACAGGAATCATAGATCTACGCCGTGTTGTTCTGCAAAATAAGTCCATCGAGGCCAAAATTCATCGTGTGCGGATAGATATTGCATCAGCCGCTCGGATACTTCTGCAACCTCATCCGACGATGCAGTACGTTGTAGTTGAAGCACTTTGGCATCTTCAATCGCCTTTTCAGCGGCAATCGATCTCGCCTGTTTTAATTCAAATACCTCAGATCGTAGCCATGAGTTAACACTACCATAGAGGACAAAATCCAGGTTAGTTACATTGACTTCCGTCCCTGAACCATTGTTATGGACTAGGTCAATGTGAAATATTTTATCTTTTTGAACATCAAAAAATGGCTCAATCGATGCCATGACTAATGGTGAGTGTGTAGCTGCAATCATTTGAATTTTTACATCAGACTGGAGGTCTTGCCAGACATCCAGCAAGGCTGGCAGAATCGTTCTCTGCCATTGGGGATGAAGATGCGCTTCAATTTCATCAACTAAAATGACCATGCGCTGCTCAGGCTCTTTACGGATAAGTTTAGACTGTGCTTTGTGTTCTTCCCATGCCCATACAATGAGGTACGCTAACGCAACGATACGCCGAACTCCTGCAGATGCATAGACAATCGGAACTTCTCCATAGGAGTGCTTTATCGTGGGAATCTCACGGCTGTCACCGGGGATTCGCTGTGGTTCCCCAGGTTCAAGAGTACCCAGGTCGCCTAACATCAAATCTGGTGGTGATAGTCTCTGTAAGACACGCTTTAGTATCTCAAACGGCTCAGAATTTGGATCTTTTTGCCATTTAATCCAATCATCAATCAATCCATTTGCTAAATAAAACGTCTTCTCACCTCTTTGATAGGTCAGCCCATTCCACACATCTTCACGTGTAAACACAACGGGTTTTACGCCGATTTGTGCTCTACCTAATGAATGCGACAGAGAATCCCGTGCTGGGTCCCAAATAGCAAACGCTCCATCTACTCTAGCGTATATCAATAACCCCGGCACAGTTGGACGCACTGTGGATAGTGCCCAACTCTGTGTTTCCCAGTTATAGCTTGACTCAACAATACTTCTTGCACCTGATGAACCAACAATCTGAAAACCGATTTTGGGTTCGTCTCGACCAGCATCTAAACGCGGATATGCCTGAAAGCTTGTCCAATTGCCACTCAACGCCCACCATGCACTTTCCAAAATAAAGCTCTTGCCAAGCCCATTATCCCCCGTTAATAAATTCGCTCTTTCCGCAAAGTCAATGTCTAAATGTTGAGCAGGGCCTACACCTTGTAAGGTTAGTGACGATAATGTGCCACCCTCATCTTGCAGCTTATCGGATGGTGGTGAGATATTCAATTCTTTTGTCATATCAACCTTTTTATCACTTCTACACGCTTGCTATTCGTTAATCCGATATTGACGAATTCTGGAAAATTGTCCCAGAATAAGAGACATCTCATCTTGCGAATTATTCCACGCCTTGGATCAAATGTCAACAAATTGCTATATCTGTATTCTTGACTGCCGTACCGTGCGCCTGTTATCATCTCGTCAACTTTGCAACTTTTGGATAAAGGGAAAATAATCATGACAATGACTACACCAATCAAACTTCTACTACTCGAAGGAGATGGCATCGGCCCTGAAATTGTCACAGCGACACGAAGAGTACTTGAAGCAGTCGATACAAAATATAATCTCAACCTACAGTTCACCACCACACCCATCGGATTTGCTGCATTAGAAGCCTATGGCACGACATTGCCCGACGTGGTCGATGAATTCACACAGGCTGCTGACGCCACCATTCTTGGCCCTATTTCGCACAATGACTATCCGCCTGCTGCCCAAGGTGGGCTGAACCCATCGGGTGAGTTGCGCAAACGGCTCAATCTCTATGCCAACATTCGGCCTGCGCGCTCACTGCCGGGCATCCCACCGCGCTGTGGCAAGCCACTGGACCTTGTGATTGTGCGCGAAAACACCGAGGGCTTCTATGCGGATCGCTCGATGTATATGGGGCCAGGTGAGTTTATGCCGACACCGGATTTGGCATTGTCGGTGCGCAAGGTGACACGGCAGGCATCCATGCGCATTGCGGAAAGTGCGTTTGAGATGGCAATGCAGCGACGTAAGCAGGTTACAGCGGTGCATAAGGGCAATGTATTGCGTGTTTCGGACGGTCTATTTTTAGAGTGTGTACGTGAAGTTGCCAGTCGGTATCCTGACGTGGTCTATGAAGAAAAGTTGGTTGATGCGATGGCCGCTCTGTTGGTGCGTGATGCCAGTGTTTTTGATGTCATCGTCACCACCAACATGTTTGGCGATATTCTCTCGGATTTGGCGGCGGAGATTGCAGGCAGTCTGGGCTTGGCGGCATCCATCAACACTAGCGACACCTATGCGATTGCGCAGGCACAACATGGCTCTGCGCCCGACATTGCTGGGCAGGACATTGCCAACCCATCCTCGTTGATTGGCTCGGCGGCGATGTTACTGCGTTGGTTGGCCGAACGACGAGATGAGCCAACGTTATCAATGGCGGCAGGATTGATTGATGAAACCTTGACCCAGCTACTGTCCAGCCCAGAGACACGCACGGCTGATTTGGGTGGGGTACTGGGGACGGTGGCGTTTACGGATGCGTTGATTGCAAGTTTGTAATGATGAATGAAGAAGAATAATTAATTGTTGAATTGTTGAATTTGTGAATTGTTAATGGTGGGTACGAGCAGGGTTCGAGGTTTGGTCGGCACAGTCGTTAACAATTCAACAATTAATTATTCCTACACTATCGGTTGACCAACGGTAAGAACGTACTATGATCCCGCGAACTCAACTCATCAATCGGGTCCGCCTGAACACTGCCAGGCGTTGGCGTTGGTGTATTCTCCTGCCCAGCAACAGGTGGAGTCGGTGACGAGGTGTTGGTCGGTGTACTGGTCGGTGTCGCTGTAGGCGGAACAGGCGTTGCGGTCGGCTGCGGTGTCGATGTCGCCGTTTCTGCCGGAATCGTTGACCCAATAATCGCTGTGCTGGTGGCAGTAGGTGTGGCATCGGATGTCAACAGCAGTTCCTCATAGTTGGGTGTCAGGTCTGTGCCTTTCATAATCCCCAACGGTGTGTAGTTCTGATAGCCAGGAAAAACCGTGCCGATGTTGGCATTCCCAAACCGTCGAATCAGAATCTCGCTGAGGACTTGGCGATAGTCGATGGTGATGTCCAAGTCACGGAAATCATAGAGGTTCTCTGTCGCCAATCCCGGCCAGTCGGTATAGACCTGCCCACCGTTTACCTGTCCCCCCAGCACCATCATCACATTGCCATGCCCGTGATCTGTGCCACCGTTGGCGTTCTCTTTAAAACTACGACCAAACTCGCTCATCACAACAATGGTTACACGCTGTGTATAGTCTGTGGCACCTGCCGCCAAGTCTGTGTAGAGCGCATTGAGGCCATTGGATAGCTGACCCATTTGGTTTGAGAAGTAACCACCACCACCGTTGCCCTGTCCGTCATGGGTATCCCAGCCACCCAAGTCCATTGTAGCAACGCGCAACCCAAGTTGCATCTTGATCATCTGCGCAATCGATTGGAGGTTATTGCCAAAGCTGCCACCCGGATACTCAGCACCGCCCTCTGGCTCATAGTTTTCGGGAGCGGCCAACTCAATGGTATCAATCGTGTTGAGCGTCTCCAGCCCTGAATCGTGCAGCCATGTATTGCCTGTATACATCTCACGCAGGGCATGACGTTCCCATTCATCATAGGCCCAGTGTCCATTAAAGCTGAAATTACGCGGGCTGCTCATGCCCACCGCCTGTGTACTACCATTGAGCGAGGTCGGACGCAAATTGCCCACCGAAATGGCTGGCAAAACCGCATCTGCGGGCAGCCCCATTGTCGCCATATGGCGTGTCAGCCAACCACTTGTGCTAGACTTACTGTCGGGTGTCCCCAACTCCATATAGGCCATAGCATCAAAATGGCTACGTGTGTCGCTGTCTAGCCCACTGGCATGGACAAAGGCCAAATGATTGCCTTGATATAGTTCATGTAGTCCACCTGCCGCTGGGTGTAGACCAAACAAATCGGTCAACGGCAGTGCTGCGTTATCGCCCGTTGTCGGGATCGCCAGCCGCTCACGCAGCCCTTCATAGTACCCACGATCATCGCCATCAATCGGTGGCACAATGCTCAGTCCATCAGCCCCACCACGCAGAAAGACCACAACAACGATTTCTTGATTGGGTTCATCCTCGGGGCTACCAAAAGCCGTAAAGGTCAAACGCCCCCCAGCCATCGCCGCAATCGCCGCCGAACACCCCATCATAAAACCCCGTCTTGACATTTTAGGCGTTGCTATTTTAGGCGTTGCTGTTTTTGATCTTGCAGAAAAAATTCGTGACATTGAAATCCCCACTCTTCACTTTCAACTTTCAACTCTCAACTTTCAACTATTCCTCTATCGCCATTGAAAAGACGGTGACATTAAAATCAGGCTCGCCATATGTGGCAATCGATCCTCAATATCCTCGGCTGGCAGCTCAAAATCAGGGTTGCGACCTTGTGCCATAAACTCAATGATAGGTTGCCGCTCACTATCTGGCATGGTATAGCCAAGAATGCGGTCAATCCAATAATCCACAATCGCTGTCGGTGTCACCAAGTTTGACGGCATCTGCTCACCCAAACGCATCCGCATGATGGTGGGATCGTCATCCTCTTCTTTGGGGAAATCCCAACGCAGCAGCCACTGGCAGACGCGCCAACGTTGCAAAATCGGCATGGTGGTTCCCCACGCAAATTTATTGTCAGGATAACCATTGGGCGGTTGCCATTGGAAGATGCCCTGACCCGCTGCTTCATAATTCCAATAGAACTCATTTTCTGGCAAAAAATCGGTGTTGGTAGCGCGGAACATGCTGCCCACAAATTCGAGGGGCCGCTTAATCTTTTCGCCCCATGTGGCTTTGAATTCGTCCGAAAGCAAAATCATGCGCACGACCTGTTTGAGCTGATCATGATCATTCTGTGCGGCAATAAACACCGCTGCGGCTTGTTCCACCAAAGAGTCGGGTGGGTTATCGCTTACCAGGCGCGTGCAAAGCTTTTGACAGACGTGGCGTGCTGTACCAGGGTGATAGGCGACCAAATTGAGCACAATTTCACCATCGGTTTCACCCAAAAAGTCTTCAATCGGTGTGTTGAGGACAATCTTCTCATACTTGCTGTGGTCGCTGGCATTAAAGCTAAACAGCCCTGTGTCGTAATCAACCTGCCAACCGGTAAACGATTCAGTGGCTTGGTAGACATCCTTGTCGATGTAGCCGATTGGACGCCCCTCTTCATCCAACGGAACGTCGGCGCGTTTCATCACACCAAGGTAGTTATCCGCCCCCATTGTATGCAACTCAAATAGCTCACGCGAGAAGTTCTCGTTCGCCCCCGCTGTCGTGTTTTTCTGATTGTCCAGATAGAATAACATGGCCGGACTCTTGGCGACGTCGCCCAGCATTGTGCGGAAATTCCCCAGCATATTGCCGCGAATCACATCACGGTCGTAGTGAGTAAAGGTTGGGCCGATCCAATAGTCCCAGCCATAGACATTGAAGTGATTGTGCCAAAAATCGGCCAACACTTCCATCAACTGCCGTTTGCTATAGACGATGCGTGTATAGGTCGCCTGCTCAATCTCGGCGACGGGACGTTTACGATCCACGCTACCATCACCGTTAACATGGACAGCCCATAGCTGATCCAGTGACATATCCATCGTTGCCAACCCTAACTCAGCAAGCTTGGCGTCGCACTCGCTGTCATCAATGCCCTCTGGGTTTAGCTGCTGGTCTATATAAGCTGTGAGACGTTCCTCATCGGTTGCACCCAGCGCACGAAACGCGTCGAGGTCGCCAGGGCGTGGACCAAAGCCCAAGCGATTGAGGACAATCACCTCTAGTGGAACCATATCCGGCTTGGTATCTGGACCGTGATAGGTGTGTGGCTCCTGTTGAGCTGACTCGGTTGCCCATGTTGGTTGTGGCGACCCCATACCTGTACCTGCTGCGCCTGCCACAGCACCTGCAACCGTCAACGTGCTGCCTCTCTGTAAAAAGGAGCGGCGATTGATTGTTTGTTGTGTCATATCTTGCTGCTTCATCCTGTCTCTATCGGTGTGTCGGTGTGTCGGTATTCGGTGTGTCGGTAAGTCAGTCATTCATAACAGAATACCGACCTACTGACCTACCGCCTACTGACTTACTGGCACACCCTGTCCTAAACTGATTCCTAAACACTCTAATGATTTGAAGAGTGATAATTGTCGTATGGTAATAGTAAACTTGTGGATCGTTTTAAAAACTGTAGTTTCTCGCACGATGTAAGGTGAAATACGAAGATTGCAAGTCGGTTTACCGCTTTTGACCGATATAGACATGGCAAATTGCTTGAGGTTATGCAAATCCCTCGCCAACAATCTGTTCTGCCCCTAAAAACAACCCCAAGCCCTCAATTGTCTCTTTCACAGCATGGTCAATCTGATCATCCCGTTCTACCCACTCCTCAAAATAAACATTATTCACAGTTAGCACATTTTTCTTGCGATCCATGCGTGGGTCGATGCGGCCAATCAGACGGTCGCCGTGCAGAATCGGCAGCACGTAATAGCCATATTGCCGTTTGGCCTTGGGGACATAAATCTCAATACGATAGTAAAAATCCCACATGAGTTCGGTGCGGTCACGGTCACGGATGAGATGGTCAAAGGGGGAAAGGAGGGTTGTGCGTGGTTTCCACTTGCGACCCTGTACCGACTTGAGTGAAGGCAACATGTCCGCATGAATAAACCATTCGCCTGTCCGCTCGGCATCCCAGCCCTCAATTTCAATGGGCAGCACCTTTTCTTCTGCCAGCAAGGTAGGCCATACCTCTTTCAATTCTGGATAGCGACCTTCGGTGAAGTGTTTGGTGATGTCACGCTGGCGAGCAACCCCCAATGATTTGAGCGAATACTGTGCAGCTTGATAGGTTACTTGGACGGGTTCCAGCGGGTGAGCTTGTAATGCGGCAGCAGCAGGCAGCACGCGCTCGGTCAAGTCCCACCACCGTTTCAATCCATCGCGCTGCGCCACCATCAGCTCGCCACTGGTCCATAGATAATCGAGCATATAGCCAACGCTGCGCCCACTCGACCAGCCACCAGATGACCAAGGAACAGTAGAACGGTCTTCAAAATCCTGTGTCAGCAATGCGCCACGTTCTTCAATCTCTCTCAACACATATTGCTTGAATTCCTGGTTGTCAGCCACCCACTTGGCAACCTTCTGCGACCAACTTGACCCATTCTGCCCATAGCCACGCATCAAGTACTGATGGATGGGATAGTCCTCTGTAAGCACCAGTGAGGCGGCGTGCGCCCAATATTCAAAGAGAAATCGCTCTTTGCCATAGACCAACTCGTGCAGCACTTCGCGGTCATAATTCCCCAAACGGCTCCACAGAACCAGATACTGTGTGCGCTCAACGGCACGGATGGGGTCCAGTTGCAGACAGCGGATTTGTTGCAGGACTTCCTTCATGGCGCGCTGCATCTTGGTTTTGCTCAACTTGTCTCGGACCATGAGGTTGGGATAGGGACCTGATAATTTTTGGGCAGAAATCGCCAGTCGACGAGCAATGGTTGGTGTAATTTGGATAGCTGTCATAAGTAAAATCGTGAACGGTATAAAAATAGTGTCGCTGATTCTGGGATCGCGTATTTGTCTTAATGCAAATCCGCGATCCCTGAATCCGC
>JBCCFC010000590.1:0-8329 GCA_039029935.1 Chloroflexota bacterium | reverse complement strand
TCATTCGGTTCATGATATTCCTGAACCTGACCCCGACATTTGGGGTCCTACCTTAGAAGATATTTTCGAGGAGCAACCTTCTCACACGCAAGCGGACCAAAACGAGAAAATTGGTCAGACTAATTTCTACTGCGTGTAATCATAAATGCGTTGGACAAAGAAGACTGGTGTATTACAGATGATCCATTATATATTCGTTTTTTGGATGCTAATTTAAAAGTAGATTTAGGTGCAGAGAGGATGATTGCTGCGGAAAAGGGCAATGAAAAAATCGCTGTTGAGATCAAGACATTTCTACGCTCATCGCTCTTGTCTGAATTCCATAAAGCGGTGGGGCAATATCTCGATTATAAAATCGCCCTCCAATACAAACAACCTGAACGAGTTTTATACCTAGCTGTTCCTATTGAAGCATATGAAGCGTTTTTTCTGACTGAATTTGGTAAGTTTGCAACACAGCATCATCAATTAAATTTAATGGTTTATGAACCGGAAGGCGAGGTGATTCTAGAATGGCTACCGTTGAACAATACCGGACAAGCGTCCACAATCTCATAAAGGGTTATGCTGCTCATCGCCGAACAGATGGAGGCGTTGAAACACAGTGTTTATTGGACAAAGAAAATGATCATTATCAATTAGTTAATGTTGGTTGGGAAAATGGGAAACGTGTCTATGGGTGTGTGTTACATATTGACATTAAAGGTGATAAAGTATGGATACAACAAAATAATACAGAAAATTATGTAGCGGAAGAATTAGTTGACCTGGGTGTCCCTAAAGAGAATATTGTTTTAGGCTTTTATTCACCTTTTAGCCGTCAATTCACAGGATTTGCTGTGCATTAAAAGCGTATTTTAGCTTTCATAATCTGCAAAAACAATGATTCAATTACTTCTAGTTAGGGATAACAGACACCCTAGTCAGCCCAGTAGATTGCATCCCCTTTCTGGAAGTGTACATGAGTATTTATTCTGTGGAACGGCTTTAAATTCGGAAATTTGAGGGGTCGTGATGTTTCAAATTATGTATGAACACCAAGGAGACTGGCAAGAAGAGAATCCATTACAACTCCAAGATGTATCGGGGGCAACGATTCTTGGGGAAGTTCCTGTATCACCCGTAGAAGCCCGACGTACTGCCAATACCATATATAGGGCTTTACGTCTCTATGGGGATTATGAGTGACAAGCACCCAATTTTGCTTTGGGGGAAACAACCCAAATGGCGCAGTACATTGTCTTTACGATTACGCCATGTACCAGCCATTTTGCTTCCATTCTGGGTAGATGTTGATGCGATTATAGGCGACGTTATTCCATATAAACAGGAAAAAATAGACGAAGTTCAAAATTATGCAGACAAGATTGTGTCTGAACTAATATGAAAATTTTTGAATCATTCAAAATCGCAATACGCGCCTTGGCCGCCAACAAACTCCGTAGTGTGCTGACCATGCTTGGTATCATCATCGGTGTTAGCGCGGTCATCGCCCTCATGTCCATTGGGCGCGGTGTCGAAAAATATGTCACCGACCAGTTTGCGGGCTTGGGCAGCAATCTGCTCTTTATCACAGCGGGGGAGTTTGATGATGGGCCACCTAGCCGCCGTCGCAATGTCGAGCCGCTGACATTGAGCGATGCACAGGCAATTGCGGATCCGCTCAACGTCCGTGAAATCACTGCTGTTACGACACAGTTTATCTCACAGGCATCGGTTTCGCGCGGGAAACGGACAACGCAGACCACGATCAACGCAATCACACCTTCCTACGATGAAGTACGAAATTGGGAAATTGCCATTGGAGACTTTATCAATGAGAAGGACTTTGATGAGCGTGGCCGTGTTGCTGTTTTGGGGGCAGACACCTATAAGGATTTCTTTGGCCCAACTGAATACCCACTGGAGCAGACAATACTGATCAACAATCTGCTTTTCCGCGTGATTGGTGTGTTAGAAGCCAAGGGCGGTGGTCCTGGTGGCGGGGATGATGATAGCGTCTTTATCCCGCTGAGTACGGCACAGGATCGCCTTTTCCGTAGCAAAACGGTCAGCGGTGATTACGCTGTGAGTGTGATCTATGCATCGGTCGCAGACGAGGGCAACAGTGCCATTGCCCAGCAGGACATTGCCGCTTTACTACGTGAACGGCGCGGAATTTCCTATCTCTCCGATGACAATTTTACGATTTTTAGCCAAAACGATCTGATCTCTGTCTTTGGGGGCATCTTGGGCGCATTGACTGCGTTCATTGGGGCCATTGCAGGCATCAGTCTGCTGGTGGGCGGCATTGGTATTATGAATATCATGTTGGTCAGCGTAACCGAACGCACCCGTGAGATTGGGCTGCGCAAGGCGGTGGGCGCCAAACGCAGCGATGTACTGATTCAATTTTTGGTCGAAGCAGTGGTACTGGCAGTGCTGGGTGGCTCCATCGGTATTGCGTTGGGGGTTGCTGGCGCAACAGGCATCAGCGGTGCGATTGAAGCATTCGATGCCGTTGTGGGGCTAGATGCCGTCTTGACGGCCCTGATTTTCTCGACAGTTGTCGGTGTCTTTTTTGGCATTTATCCCGCCTATCGCGCCAGTCGCTTAAATCCAATTGATGCGTTGCGCTATGAGTAAAGAGTTGAAAGTTGATAGTGGAGAGTTGATAGTGATTTGTCGGATGAGATTTATTGTACTCCTGATACTGATATTGACTGTTGGACTGCTCACTGCTTGTGGTGGCCCACCGGGGGCACCGACGGCAATTCCGGCAAGTGTGGTGCGTCCGGTACAACCGACGCCTGTGTATGTGGATGATAATGTCAATTTTACACTGGATGAGTCGGCTCAGGGACAAGAGCAGCCCGATGGGGCCAACCCTGTTGCGGCGAATTTGATTGCCATTGCCAATGCACCTGCCATCATAGATAATACTGACGGTGCTGTTGTAACCGCCACACCAATTCCTGATGCACCGCCGACGGCAATGGGCATTGTGCGCCAAGGGGGGACACTGTTGAATGGACCCAACCAAAGCAGTGGCGCACTGACGACACTGCCAGCGGGGACATCGGTCACGGTGACAGGGCGTTCGCCGGATCAGGTCTATTATGCCGTGTTCACAGCGGATTTGCAGGCAGGCTGGATGGCGGCAGGCGAGTTGGTGATTTTTGGTGCACAGGACCCACGTGTGGTATTGCCCTATCTGACAACATCGAGTGCGCCAATCGCTTTGGCAACGCTGCTTGCCGAAGCCATGCAACCTGTGCCGTTGGCGACGATTGATCTGAGCAGTGTGTCTTCACCATGAATTTGGCTGATTCAAGGCAAAGGAAAGTATGGCAGGTCGGCTACCTGCTTCACAGATAGCCAAACCGATGATGATACTCTGTGATACTGGTTTCTACGTTCCTATTCAATGGCAAATATGTCGTAGGGCATCGCTACCAGCGTGACAATTTGGGGTTAACCAATAGTGTCACCTTTATCGGATGACCTACGATTTTTAATTAGAGTGATGAGTTTGACAGACGAGGATTAGAGTTTTGTTACGTTTACTTTCAAAAGAACATGAACAGTTGATGCGCCAAGAGCGCGATTTGTTGGAAGAATTGCGTGTACTGCTGACCCGTTTGGAGGCTACCGAGGAAGACCTCGATATGCTCAAGCAGACGTTGCGTCAGATGGATGAACTGTTCTTACTGGTGGTTGTGGGGGAATTTAACGCGGGCAAAACGGCCTTTCTTAATGCCATGATTGGGGATCAATTGCTCAAAGAGGGCGTAACACCGACAACGGCCAAGATACATCTGCTGCGTTATGGCACAGTGCAGCAAGAAATGCTTTCTGAGGATGGCCTGCTCTTGGTGGATATCCCTGTGGATTGGCTAAAGGACATCAATTTGGTCGATACACCGGGGACCAATGCCGTGATTCGTGAGCATGAGGAGATCACCGAATATTTTGTACCACGTAGCGACTTGATTCTTTTTGTGACCAGCGTTGACCGCCCCTACAGCGAAAGTGAACGTGCTTTTTTGGAGCGTATTCGCACTTGGGGTAAAAAGGTCATCTTTATTGTCAACAAAATTGATATGATCCCCAACGAAGCGGATAGAAATCAAGTGCTTGCCCATGTGCGTGAAAATGCCCGTCAACTCATTGATGGCGAACCCATTCTGTTCCCAATCAGTGCCAAGTTAGCCCTGCAAGCCAAAGCCGATCTAACGGCAGGCAAGAATCGACCCAATCCAGAATTGTGGGATGCGAGCCAGTTTGCAGCACTAGAGGATTTTGTGATCAAGAGTCTTGATGATGGTGCGCGCATGAAGCTCAAGATGGAGAACCCACTGGGCGTCGCCGAGCGCATGATTAACCGTTATGGTGAAATTTTGGGCAATCGCAACGATATTCTCAAAAACGATTTCAAAACCATCGACACAATTGAGGACCAACTCCATGCCTATGAAGAGGATATGCGCCGCGACTTCAAATACCACATCAGCCATGTCGATAATGTGATCTATGCAATGGCTGATCGGGGAGATGAGTTCTTTGACGAGCGTGTGCGTCTAACACGTATTTTGGAGTTGGCAAACAGCGAGAAACTGCGTAACGAATTTGAGCATGATGTGGTGGGCGATACCAGTGTACAGGTCGAGCGACATGTTGGTGAGCTGATCGACTGGATGGTGGATAAGGATTACAAGCAGTGGCAGGATGTCATGGATTATCTCAATAAACGGTCGGCAGAACATGAGGACCGCATTATTGGGCGCGTTGGGCAAAACTTTGAATTTAATCGCCAGAACCTGATTGAAGGTGTTGGGCAAAATGCACAGCGGGTCGTTGATAGCTATGACAAAGCGAAAGAATCGCTCAAGCTGTCACAGGATATTCGCAGTGCCATTGTGCAGACAGCGGCTGTCGAGGCGGGGGCTGTTGGGTTGGGAACTGTGCTTGTGATTGTCCTCCAGACGACCTTGCTCGATATCACGGGGGTCCTCAGCGCAGGTTTATTGGCCGCTGTTGGTCTACTCTATGTGATGCCCTCTCGTCGCAACGCCATTAAACGCCAGATGCGTACCAAGTTGGGCAGCTTGCGCCAACAGTTGAATGATGTCATCACCTTGCAGTTTGAAACAGAACTCAAGAATGGTCTACAACGGCTGCGTGAGTCGATTGAACCATACACCCGTTTTGTGCGTGTCGAGCGTGGCAAATTGGAGAAGTTGCAGGAAGAGCTAGATCAATCGCAACTACAACTCCAAAAGCTCAAAACATCGGTGGCAAAATTGAAAGGGATTGAGTAATCATGCAATCAGCATCTATCTCATTACTACCACTCTCTGGTGAACATCACGCGCCTGCGCTGCAATATGTCTATGACTTGACCCCAAGCTATTGGCGTATGTATGGCTTGGCAAGCAGCGCACCCGACCAAGCTGCCCGCGATATCCAAGAGGGCGCCGAAACACCGGGGCGGTATATGATGGGCATTGTGCGTCAGATTGCGGCTAAGGAGAGACAACCTGCGATACAACCTGAGACGCAACCTGCGATACAACCTGCGACACAACCTGAGACGCAAATCGGGGCTGGACCACAGGCTGAGCTGGTTGGGTTGGCCGATTTACGTCTGCACTGGCCGCAACGGGACATCGGCTATCTAGGCATGTTGATGGTGGCTGGGCCCTATCACCGCCAAGGCATTGGCACACAGACTTGGCAATTGCTACGCCCTTGGTTGGCTGACACGGCGCAGATGAAAACTATGCGCTTGGGTGTAGAGCAATTTAACATCCGCGCCATGAAATTTTTTGAGAGTATTGGCTTTCACCTCACAGGTGAGGCCAATCGTGTAAAATCGGGTGAGCGGTTGATTAAATTAATGTATATGGAACAGACTTTATGAGTGATATCTCCAAGCAGTTAACACAGGTAGCGGACCAGTTACGGGCTTTGAGCACCAACGGGTTGATTTACACCGATGACCCCTATCAGATTGAACGCTATCAAAAGATCAAAAAGTTGTCTGCGCAACTGTTGAGTATCGCCGATAGTCGCCCACAACATGAGATTGAACACATTCTCTTTGAAGATATCGCCTATAAAACACCGATGTCAACCGTCGATACGGCTGTCTTTGATGAGTGTGGACAGATTTTGCTCATTCAGCGGGCAGATAGTGGCAAGTGGGCGTTGCCCGGTGGGGCCTGCGACGTGGGTGAGCCACCGTCGACGGGTGCTGTCCGTGAAGTCTGGGAAGAAACAGGCTACGTTGCCAGTGTATCAGCCTTGCTGGGTGTGTTTGATAGCTTTGTCTGGCATGACACAACCAGTAGCCGTCACATGTATCACTTTCTCTTTGGTGGTTATGTCGTCGGTGGTGAAGCCAAAACGAGTCTTGAGACGCTTGATGTACGCTGGTTTTCAGCCGACGATGCTCCTTGGGATACGATGAGCAGCACACATCCTGCGCGTATCCGTCACGCCTTTCAGTGGTATACAGATCGGACGACTGTTGCCTTCTTTGATCCCACAGACTGGACACCATCAGCCTAGCAAACCTCAAAATGCTACTTTCTTTCTCGATTTTACTTACCACTATGTTTGCAGTTTTTGCCCGTCATTCCTGCGAAGGCAGAAATCCAGAACCGTACCAGGGTGGATTCCTGCCTTCGCAGGAATGACCAATCCCAGAGTATTTAGAAAAACTGCAAAGATAGTGCTTACGACTAAGGACCAGAATTATGTCAGACAACACCATTAAGCAACCAACGGAAATAGACGATTACCTGTTTGATCTGCGCGGATATCTAAAGCTAGAAAATGTCCTGAGCAGCGAGCAGGTAGCAGAGTTGAATGCAGGCATTGATGCGCTGTTGCCGTTAGAACCGGGTGAATGGAAAGACAACATTCAACGACATGACAACGGCAAGGGTCCGCAAACCCATCTACAAAACATCAACGAGGCGGGGCCGCTCTTCGCCGACCTGATCGATTATCAAAAGTGGATTGGCTATGTGAATCGGTATGTAGGGGGCGATGATGGTCTATTTATTGACGAATCGTTTGCCATCCTACAGCGCCCTGGTGTTGGGCAGATGTTTCATTCGGGTGGACACAAACGCAAAATCCGCACACAGTTTCGCTTTCACAACAACGAATTTCGCTGTGGTCAAGTCAACGTACTGATTGCGCTTACTGACATTGGACCGGGTGATGGCCCTACCATCATCATTCCCGGTAGCCACAAATCGAATCTCATGCATCCGGTTTATAAACTGCAAGACCGTAAATTGGGCGATGTCGAAGTAGAAGGCTCTGAAGATGTCTTCTACAAAGCAGGGGATGCACTACTTTTTGTCGATTGTCTCTCCCATGCAGGTGGTCCACGCATCAACCCCGGAGAACGGCGGGTATTGGTCTATCGTTATGGACCGCACTGGGGACATAATCGTTATGGCTATATCCCATCTGATGAATTCTTGGCACGCATCACACCAGCGCAGCGAAAGATTGTCTATCCGTTGCCACCCAGAGTACCGTCAAAAAATTAGCTATCCATGCTCACTTCCAGGAAGGGTGACAATTACTTTGGTCAGTCCAGTAGACTTCATCCCCTTCCTGAAAGTAGGCCTGTATAATTTGCCTAACAGGAAAAATTTATGCAAAGAGTACGTCTATACAGTATCGAACTGACCCTCACCGCCATCCTTGGATTGGCGGTCTTTTTCTTTGGCTATCTGGGCTATGGACTGGTGATTGCCGAGACCGATGTCAGTTTCTCTGGCGAGCGTGCGTTGGTCTATGTTGAGCGACAGCTATCGTTTGGCCCACGCATCACAGGCAGCAAGGCCAGCGAGAAGATGACCGACTGGCTGATCGATGAACTGCGTGGGCGCGGTTGGGATGTGGTGATTGAGCCATTCCCGATGCTTGTGACAGGTCCAGCAGGCGCAGCGATTGCCAATAATATCGACCTTGCTGGGGAACAACCAAGTACTGACAATGAAGACACTACAGACTCGACCACCATAGAATTAATCGCTCGTAACATCATCGCCATCCGTGAGCCAGAAGTACAAGAGTCGTTTTTTGATAATTTAGGTCTAGGTTTCGGCCAGTCGAGCGAAGTAGATACTGCCAGTGACGGTCCAGCGCGTGTCGGCATGTTGGTCACGCGCTATGACACGCGCCTGTTTGCCGACCTGGATGATGATGAAGCCAACCATGAATTAACTGTTCCCGGTGCCAATGGTGGTGCATCGGGGACAGCTGTGATGTTGGAGTTGGCGCGAACCTTGAGCCTACAACTGACCAACCACACCATGTGTCT
>JBCCFC010000589.1:0-8332 GCA_039029935.1 Chloroflexota bacterium | reverse complement strand
GGCTTTTTGGAGCTTGAGAAGGAAGCACAGGCCGCCATCGTTGTGATTTGATCCAAGAGAGAACCCGAGGATCGAATACCAGCATACATCATGCGCATGAATTGGAAGGTTGGAAAGCCGCGCTAGACCTCTACCAAGGTGACTTTTTAGCGGGGTTTCATGTCTATCAGTCCACATCCTTTGATGAATGGATGACGAGCCAACGCGAATATCTACGCCAGCTTTTGCTAACCAATCTTTATGCGCTTGCGGAAGCGTATGAGGCAATAGGTCGGGTGGATAGAGGATTGGTTGTTCTCGAACGATTGTTGTTGTTTGAGCCATGGAGTGAGGAAGCCTATCAGAAGCAGATGTTGTTACTGGTGGCGTTGGGTAAGCACACCGAGGCATTACGTCGCTATGAGTTTTGTCGTCAAGTCTTGGCCGATGAATTGGGCGCAACGCCATCACCAGAGCTAACAGCCTTATATAAAGAACTTCAAGATACACGGCCTTCTAGGGTACATCGAGACCAATCGTTTTCAATTCACCAGCGAAAGTCACAAACAACAGGATTAGCAACGCCAGAAATAGTCACTTCAGGAGTAACTGTTCAGACCCCTGAGCCTTCGGCTGAGCTCAGTCGAACGCCTGTCGAAGGGGGACGTTGGCTTCGACAAGCTCAGCCGACGGGGGAGAGTGAGCGATTACCTCCAGAAATAGTCACCGCTGAAGTAGTCCACAGAGAAGAAAATAAACAATCGTGGGCGTTATCGACAAATAGCCACATACAGACGCCAACCGCTATACAGATGAGACCCAATAATCTGACCCATCCTCTCAGCACATTTATTGGTCGCACAGACGAGTTGGCCTATCTACAAACCCAAGTGGTGGAGCCTGATTGTCGTCTCCTGACCATTGTGGGGGCAGGTGGTATGGGCAAAACATCTTTGGCAAAGGCACTTGGTCAACGGTTGCTACAGTCGCAGACGGCAGCGTTTGTTGATGGTATCTTCTTTGTGTCTCTTGCTGGTATTGAAATCGTTAAAAAGAACGTAGATAGGGGCGTCCCTATTCACCATCGCACAGATCACGGCACAAATCACGGCGCAAATCATGCCATAGAGCGCGGCCCAGGATATCATGCGGATATAAGCGAAGAGCCAGAATATCATGAAGCGATTGGCGTCGCCATTGCGGAGGAGATTGGCTGTGATTTTCAAAGACAGGTATCCTCCTGGGCACAGTTGCAGGTATATTTACGTTCTCGGCAGCTCTTACTCATTTTAGACAACTTTGAACAGCTATTGGATACCACCGACTCTATTGTAACGTTGTTGACCCATGCCCCGGGTCTAACCATTGTTATCACGTCGCGCGCCCGTCTCAATGTACGCGGTGAAACACTCCTTTCATTGAACAAACTGTCTCTGCCATCTCTTCCCGAAGCCATGATGCCGAGTCTCGCAACACCAGAGCAGGTTACGGTCGAAACGGACCATTTATTCCGTAATGGACAGCATCATGCAGGGAATTCCTTGCAGGTCACGACAGATATCAACCATATCATTGAAGAGAGCGAAGCCGTTGCCATGTTCACCCAGCGCGCCCAACGGGTTGATCCTAGTTTTGACCTAAATTCACAAAATGCGCTGGCAGTGATACAAATATGTCACTTGGTGGATGGCCTTCCTCTAGGGATTGAGTTGGCCGTCAGTATGTTGCCGTTTTTTGGGGTAGCACTACTTGCCGAGGAACTGACGCAGAGTTTGGATGTTTTAGAGGCCGACCTACAGGATTTGCCCGAAGACCAACGCAAGCTACACACCGTGTTTCACCGCTCTTGGCAACTACTCACGCCTGAAGACCAGCTTCTGCTTGCCAAACTTTCCATCTTCCCCAACACTTTTGATTATCAGGCCGCCCGCACGATTACCAACGCCTCGATCCCTCGCCTCATGTCGCTCTTCAATCAATCGCTCTTGAATCGAGTTGGCGACACGCGCTATACGATGCACCGTAGCATCCGAGAATTTGCAAGACGAAACCTTCAACAGTGGCCGCAAGAGACGATGGCTGTAGAAGCGGACTTTGCTCGCTACTATCTCGATATCTTGGTACAAAGCGAGGACAAGTTTAAAGGGACCGAACAGACAATTGTGATTGCTGATATCAGTCGTGAGATGGATAATATACGCGCCGCATGGCGACAGGCTGTCACCTCGCGCATGGTTGCTGAACTACACAAAAGTATGCAGGGGCTCTTTCTATTTCAAGAAGGCAATGGGTTATTTGCAGATGGATTGGATCTATATGGTCATGCATTCCATGTTTTCTCGACCTTGTTGACAGCACAAAATCTCCCCCCAAACCATCCGCTTATGCTCCTTGTCGGGCGTCTCCAAACCTATGTTGGTTGGGCGTTGGCACGTCTTGGGCGATTTGCAGAGGCAGAAGTTGCTGTCCGTACTGGCCTCTCTAGACTAGAGCAGACTGATCAGCCTGTTGCCAAGGTATTTGGGCTTCTGGTATTAGGGTCAACATCACGTGCGGGCAACCTCAAAGAGGCACAAGCATTTTTGAAAGAGGGGCTGGCGATCATTCCGCCCAGTCGGGAGGGGTATCAAGGGAACTTTCGTATTTTTCTGGCCGAGTTGCAGTGTCTTCTTGGGCACTATACGGAGGCAGAACAACTGGCAGATGAAGGACACAAACGATTAATGTCAGTCGATATCAGTTGGGGGCTAGCGCAGAGTCAACTGATACGAGGGGTGATACAATTACGTCTAGGCAGATATCGTGATGCAGAAGCACTATTTGAAGAAGGCATTGCACTCACCCGCAAGCGCAACCTACTCTATTTGCTGGTTGATAGCATCATTCTGTGTGGTGATGCGCTACGCTTGCAGGCTCGGCTGGATAAGGCTGCGCAGCGTTACCAGGAGGGGCTACACCTAGCAGAGACATACCAATTCCCATTCGCAACGGCGCAGGCAAAGTGGGCACAGGGTTGTTTGGCCGAGCGAGTGGGGGACTATGCCCAGGCAAAAGCGTTGTTAACAGAAAATTTGCATAGATGTCACCCGTCTCTACGGTCCAAAGCGATGCCGACATTGGGGTGGGCATTGATGGGGCTGGGTGAGTTCACAGAGGCGGAGGCGTATTTTCAACGAATTTATGAGGAAACGCTGGAAACCCACGCGCTGCCCATTCGCCTGGAATCACAGGCTGGGCTTGCCTATATTGCCATCAAGCATGCGCAGCAGACAGGGGCGACCAACGAATGCCAGACGCAACAGCTTACGATGGACCTGCAAGCTATTGCACAAAATCCCGCCACCGCCGCCGAAACGCGTCAACGGATTCATGACCAGATAATAGTTTGAATTTACGCGATTCTACAAAACATCTGTTCAGTTAGCACACTCCGTCTGCCCATTCAAAGATCATAAAACCGTAGACCGCTCTTTTAGGGCAGTTAGTACGCTCACCGCCCTGAAAGGACGGTCTACGGTTCTCATCACTCATCACTCATCACTATCGCCCAATAAATGGCAGAAACGTAAACCATCGCTTTGGTTGATCTGGCTCATTCGTGTCATCCAACGCGGTTGGCACACCGATATCGATAGCGGTCTGGTTGTTCAAGCGGAAGACTTGGGTATCGGTCAGGTTGGCAGCGTCGATACGTCCGTTGAGCGTGATGGTATCGCCGCTCTGTGCATTCTCATCCACGCGTGTGTTGAGGATGGCCGCGCCTGTGTCACCGCTGGCAAGTGTGCCAATACGCAACGCACAGACGGTTCCGGCGGGTGCACCATCGGGGCATGGACCGCTGCCATCTAGCAGTTGCCACACAGCATCGGTCGTCTGTGCTTGACTTGCTGCATGGATACCGTCTGTTTGCAGACCACTGCCTTCGCTGTCAAAGACTGTGCCTTCTGGGATCACGATGATGATGATCACCTGTGTCAGTTCGTCGTCATCTGGATTGCCAAAGGTGATGGTAAATGATGTCTGCTCGCCCGGTGAGGCGGTATTGCCATCCGCAATGACGGCCATATCGACCGCCGCGATATTTTCTGCGGCATCAATCACCTCCTGTGGCGTGACACCCTCACCAAAGACCTCAGCCGCATCAAAGCTGTCATCACCATCCTCAATGGCATCATTGATCAATCCCTCCACAATCGCAGCCAGCGGCACAGGCGTACTTGTTGGTACAGGTGTACTGGTGGATGTGGGTACAGGTGTACTGGTGGATGTGGGTATGCCAGTGGGTGTCGATGTGCTGGTGGCCGTTGCCGTTGATGTAGCAGTCGGCGTTGATGTATTCGCTGGTACAGGTGCGGTGGCTGTTGCCGTTGATGTGGCCGTTGGTACGTCAGTAGGCACAGGTGTACTCGTTGGCGTTGCTGTATCAACTGGCGCAGCTACAGCAGTCGGCACAGGCGTGTCCGTTGGTACAGGTGTATCTGTCGGTACAGGTGTACTGGTACTTGTCGCCGTCGGTGTCATCGTTGGCACACTGGTGGGTGTCGATGTACTGGTGACAGTGGCAGTCGGTGTACTCGTCGCCGTGGGTGTACTTGTCGCAGTCGGTGTGTTCGTTGCAGTCGGCGTACTACTTGGTGTCGATGTAGGTGTCACCGTCGGGAAGTTATTGTCAATAATCGTGCCAATGCCAATACTGTCAATACCAGCCACACCAGAAACACCACTGATGACCAATTTCAGCTCACGATCACCCTGCCCAACGTTCAGGTTTTCAATTGGCACAACAATATTGACGCTGGTTGAACCTGCGGGAATGGTTGCCGTACCGCTCTGTGCCGTGTAGTGGTCTGGTGCATGGGCCGAGATGTCCTCTGTTGTATAGCTAAAGGTGACATCGCTCAGTCCTGGCGTGGAGAGTTGTACCGTGAAGACAATGTTGCCCGCTGTTTCGTTGGCCGATGGATCGTTGACAGCAATGCTTGGTGCGTCCTCGTTCGTAATCGTGCCTGTGTTCGATTTTGTGACAATGACGCCGTTGATTGGATTTCGCAATTTGAGTGAGAAAGTCTCGCTGGTTTCCACTGCGATATCATCAACCAATGGGATAGTTGCCTGTGTACTGGTGCTGCCAACGGGAATCGTTGCCGTGCCACTGGTTGCGGTAAAATCGTTCCCTGTCGTTGCCGTACCATCCACTGTCGTATAGTCAACCGTGACCGTGGCCGTATGTGGCTGTGAAATGCTGATGGTGAACTGGATGTTGCTTGCGCCTTCGGATGCGGTAGGGCTATCCATCGTAATATTTGGGCCACAATAACTAACAACCGCTTCATATGCGCCAATGTCAACGGTGCTGTCGACGATACGTGGGAAACCACGCCCACGCTGATCATAGTTCACACCTGATATTTGGCTGTTATCACCCGCATTAATGGCAGGGCTACATGCTGTCAGTGCATGGCTCAGTAGATGGCTATAGGTTGAGCCATTAACAGCCAAGTTTGTGTCCAGAATGCTGGTGATTGCCTTGGGTGTATCCCCATCGCTGGTAGAAACGATGACATTGGCAGGCATTGTAAAGCCAGAAAATGCCTGTGCGTTTGTGTCACCGCTGTCACCCAGAAGGTTATAGCCTGTTGCGTTGACCGTACCCGAGTTGGCATCGATTTCATCGCCATCACCCGGCGCACTGTTGCCTACAATCAAACTATTGACGAGGTTTAAGGTGTCCGATGATTTTAGATAGACGCCACCGCCATCATCGGTCGTTCTATTGCCTGTGACCGTTGTGTTTACAAGCGTGATTGTATCATCCCCATCACTAGACAGGCCACCCCCGTCGAAAGATCCATAGTTGCCGCTGACGGTGGTATTTGTCATGATGATTGTATTTGATTCACCATCTAAATAAACACCCCCACCTCTTGTGCCCTTATTGGAGAGGAGCACGCTGTTGCGCATGTGGACGGTGCTGTTGTCATCCAGCCAAAGCCCACCACCTTCCGTCGTATTACTATTTCTTAGACCATTATAGGAGATGCTGCTGTTGATAATGGTGGCGGTGCTGTTTTTATCCACAGCAACACCGCCTCCTTCACCAAAACTCGTACCGATATAGTTGTGGTGAACGAGCGTATTGCTGATCAACATGCGGCTATCAACGTCTACCATGAGACCGCCACCATCTCGTTTCGCCCCGTTGGAGATAACGCTGCTGTTCGTGATGGTCAAGGCACTACTATTATTGATAATGTAAATTGCACCGCCATCAAACGCTGCATAATTGTACGAAAACGTGCTGCCTGAAACGTCAAAGTCACTATCAAACGTCGCCCACATTGCGCCGCCACTGCCCGTATTTGCTTTATTAAAGGAGAACGTACTCGTCAAGACTCGTGTCGAGCTATAATTGTCGAGCGCAATTGCGCCACCACTCTGGCCCGCCGTATTTGTCAAAAAATTGCTGTTTGTGACGGTGACAACACTACTATTATCAACATAAAGCGCACTCCCTGCCTTATCCGTTTTGTTGTGAGAAAAAGTACCATTGACAATATTGAGATGACTATCATCAGTATAGATTGCACCGCCATCATCACCCGCTTGATTCAAAGAAAAGGTACTTGTCAACACCTGTGAAGAACTACCTGAGTCAAACGCAATCGCGCCCCCTTTCTGAGACGCGGTATTGGTCAAAAACGTACTGTTGGCAATATCGAAAACGCCATCATACGCATAAATTGCGCCCCCATGCCAAGTATTCACTTTATTGAAAGAAAAGGTGCTTGATGATACTTGCGTCGAGCTATTACTCCTCTGTGCGATTGCGCCTCCCTTATCCTTTGCAGTGTTGGTGAAAAATTGACTGTTGGTGACGGTCATCTTGCTACCATTTTTAATGTACACTGCACCGCCATTATCCTTCGCATAATTTCCCGAAAACGTGCTGTTGACAATCTCTAGTGTACCCTGATCCGCATAGAGTGCGCCGCCATCATGATTATCCGCTCTATTAAAGGAAAAGGTGCTTGTCAACACCTGCGCTGAGGTTTCATTATTCAGCCCGATTGCGCCCCCCATATCATATGCTGTGTTGGTTAAAAATGTACTGTTTGTAACAGTTATTTTGCTCGTACCATTCAGGTAAATGGCTCCACCATTGTCCTTTCCATAATTATAAGAAAATGTGCTGTCATCAACGTCCAATTCACTCGTGTGAACAAGGATTGCGCCTGCATCAAACTTATTTGCCCGACTCGAGGAAAAGGTGCTTTTTGATATCCGTGCTGAAGTGCCATCTTGGAATGCAATTGCCCCGCCGAGATCACTTGCTGTGTTGTTTGTAAACGTACTATTCGTGGTGTGTACAATGCTATTGCCTTTTGTATAAAGTGCGCCGCCATTATCTTTTGAGTAATTGTGAGAGAATACACTGTTGGCAATCGTGAGTGTACTGTTATCCGCATAGAGTGCGCCCCCATCATCCTCCTTTGTTTTATTAAAGGAGAAAGTACTGGTCAGCACCTGCGCCGAACTGCCACTGCGCAGTGCAATGGCTCCCGCCCTATCATCCGCTGTATTGGTCAAAAAGGTACTGTTGGTCACCGTCAGATGTCCATTATTGTGAACAATGATGCCACCGCCGCTAAAATTTGATCCAGCACCCGTATCGAGATACCCATTGTGCAGGGTTAATTGATCAATCGTTAAGTGCCCACCATCCACATCCATGAAACGAAAGTTTGTGCCGCTATCACGGGTAATGGTGATGCCACTCCCACCATTGATGGTGATGGTGCTTGTGATGACGGGTAACCCTGTGCGTCCGTGCGATGTGTTGTTCTCTGCGGTCAGCGTAATCGTGTTGGTTGGCGCAATACTAAATTGAATGGTATCGGCGTGTGTGCCTGCGCCATCATTCGCTGTTCCTGTACAGTCATTGTCCGTGTCAGCATTGGCAGCCGTGATGGCCTCCACCAAATCACAATCTGAGGAGACGCCAATCTTTTCCGTATTGACCGTAATCGTACCCGCCTGTACAGCAGGAACGGCTGATGTGAAGAGCATGGATGCCCCGACTGCGCTGCTCACGGCTGTGCGCGCCAACTTTTGGACTATGGGTCTCTTGTCTGTGTGGAACAAGAGATCAACAATCCGATGCTGCCATGTCTGCTTCATCGTCCGCCACAACGAAAAATAGCGGTCGACAAAGCCCGTCGCCAGTGTCATGCGTCTGTGGAACGTATAAAGCTGTAGTAGACGATTTTTGGATTGATATGGGATAGGTGTGTAATGATTTATTTTCCCTTGGCTTGTCTGTAATCGTTCACTCCCCCCCGTCGGGGGGGGGGGG
>JBCCFC010000588.1:0-8333 GCA_039029935.1 Chloroflexota bacterium | reverse complement strand
GCTGCCCTCACCCGTCTTGACAAAATGATATCCATTGTAATTATTTTTGATCAACTCGCCAACTACGCTACGCATATTGCCAGGCACATCTCGTAAAAAGGCGTAATCCTCAAATATTTCATCAAGTAATACGTCCACTTCGGCCTGTGTAAAACCAACCATTGTCTCAAAGCTAGGTCGAAGCGTTAAAAAGGAACCGACATTAAACGCTGAGGCCAATTCGTCAATCGTCATAGGCAGAATGCCTGTGATAAACACATTTTCAATTGCTCCAGTTTGTCGCCCTTCTTTGAGTTCTTTGAAAAAGGTTTTGAAAAAGCTACCATCATCTACTAGCTTGTCATAAATCGCCGTTTGATTCTTGACGATTAGCTGGTTCGGAAAGTTGTCATATTCGTCAATGATGACAAAAAGTCGTGGCAGATTATAGGTGGTAATATGCAACGTGAGCGTGGATAGATTGTCTGAAACGGGTGCATCTGGATCAATCATCGGCATTTCATCCAACAATGGTGCATATTGTCTTCGTAATGCATTGATCCTAGCGTTGCAGCGATGTTTAAAACTGGACTCAATATCAGCCAAGGTGGGTCCCGATTCAATCCCAGAGAAACTAAGTGACAGCACCATAAACTGATTTTGATCGCCTGTGGGATTTTGGCCAATCCAGGTGTCTCTAAACAATTCTTCAAAGTCATTTTTCTGTGCTAAATCATAATAGCTTTTGAGAATTGAACACAGAAATGATTTGCCAAAACGGCGCGGACGCAGAAATATTGGATTCCTAATTCGCTCCACTTTGGCAATATATTTGGTTTTGTCAACAAAATAGCCATTTTTTTTGCGTAGCTCTGCAAAACTGCCAGCGGAATAGATTACTTGCTTCATGATATTCTCACTTCCTTCACTTAAGCCACCTATAGAAGAAGCTCATACATTCTCTGTATGTAGTTTAACATAGATTGTACGTTTGATGAAGGCCAGCAGATTGCCCATGATGTAACCAAGGTTAACATTTTTGATAAGCAAGGCAAAACAAATTGCAAAACCATCATTAGGAAAAGCGTTTAACCATGCCGTATCTTCCTGTCATGATTTTTGTCATATTTGCGCTTGAAATCACTTTGTTCGTATGTTACGGTTAACGCAAACAGATTGGCAATCGTTCATAGAAGACAGGCTCTCCACATGTAGACATGTGAAGAGCCTGTCTTCAAATTATATCAAATTTAGTTTCGTAATATACGAACATGAAATCATAACAATCAAAAATTTAATAATTACTTGGGGGAAAGTACTGTGAATCGAAAGATCATATTGATCATTACCACAATCGTCAGCATGTCGCTTGCTGCTTGTGCTGCCCAACCACCTGCGGGGCCAGCCGCCAGTGAGACGTCAGGAGAAAGTAGCATTGTCAATGTTTATTCATCACGCCACTATGGTGATTTAGAAGCTCCCTTCACTGCGTTTACGGAGGCAACTGGCATTGAGATTCGTGTCTCATCGGGTAGCCCTCGTGATCTGCTGAACCGCCTGCGCGCCGATATTTCGCGTGGCGAACGCAGTGTTGCCGATGTCTTCTTTGCGATTGACGCAGGTGTGCTGTCATTGGCTGCTGAAGAAGGATTGCTCCAGCCAATGAATTCTGAGGCCGTTGTATCGAGCGTTGCGCCAGAGTTTATGGACCCAGATGGCATGTGGGCCGGACTCAGTATCCGCACACGCACCTTGGTCTACAATCCAGCGAATGTGACAGAAGACGAAATTGCTGCGGTCAATAACTATAGCGATCTCGCTGCTGAAAATTGGCGTGGTCGCCTGTGTATGCGCCCAGCCAGCCACATCTACACCGTCTCGCTCTTCAGCAGCCTGATTAACCATCTTGGTGCAGAAGAAGCAACCGCAGTCACAACAGGCATCGCCAACAATGTCACCCGCTACATCAACAGTGACACAGGTCAGATCAAGGCCGTTGCCGCTGGTGAATGCGATGTTGCCGTTGTCAACCACTACTACATGGGTCGCTTGGCAAATGGCGATGATGACGCAAAGGCTGTTTTCGATACCGTACAGTTGAAGTGGATGAACCAAGACACCACAGGTGTGTTCTTCAATGTGAATGGCGCAGGTGTTGTCGCCAATGCAGCCAACTTTGACAATGCTATGGCCTTTATCGAATTCTTGGCTGCCGCTGAAAATCAGTGTGGCTCACTTGAGTGCTTCCCAGGCAGCAACTACGAATTCCCAACCAATCCAGAAGCCGCACCCAATGAAACGATTGCAGACTTTGGTGAGTTCATGTACGATCTCGGCTATGGGCTGTCGCAGTACGGTTCTCTTCAGGAACAATCTGTGGCGATGTTGGAAGAAGCTGGCTATGGCTTTAGCGAGAATTAACGTCCTATTGCATTACAGGCCATCGCTATTAGCGTGACTCTCTGACTGATAACGATGCCCCACGATTGTCAAGATTGACAATACCCAGAAACTTAGTTTACACTATGTGACTACCGCGCCGAGGCATTGCTGGAGCGCGGTATTTTCTTGTCTATAATAAATGTTGCGCTGCATGTAACGTGTTAACGGGTCAGCCAGCCAGTGTGCTGAAGTGCTGACTAGCTGAACTGCTATGAATATTGAACTCACGCTCAGACGAGCGATACAGTCAACCTTTCAACACAAAAATCAGTCTCTCTGGCTAAAACTTCGTGCATTGCTGAGTAGACTGCCCATTTTGATTCTGACAATTGTTTTACTCTTCCCCATTGCGATTCTCGCTGTCGAGCTTTTGACACCGGACATTGCGCTGTGGAAACGTCTATGGAGTACCATTCTACCACGAACGCTCTGGAATACCCTGCGTCTTTCGGTCTCTGTTTCGCTCGGTGCATTGGTCGTCGGTGTTGGCTGTGCATGGATGGTGACGGCTTACGATTTTCCAGGCCGACGCTGGCTGGAACGACTTCTGATGCTACCACTGGCAATCCCCGGCTTCATCATGGGCTTTGTCTATGTCGCCATCTTTGAATTTGCGGGGCCTATTCAAACGCTACTACGAGAACAGTTTGGCTGGTCGCGAGGGGACTATTGGTTCCCAAACATTGCATCACCGGGGGGCTTAATCCTTGTCCTCACGCTTGTGTTGTACCCCTATGTCTACATCCTTACTCGCTCTGCCTTTCGAGAGCAAGCAGCAAACACGCTTGAGGCGGCCAACGTGCTGGGGTATGACGGTTGGAAGGCATTTAGCCGTGTTGCTCTACCGCTCGCTCGCCCTCAAATTGCCGTGGGTGTGTTACTTGTGACTATGGAAACTCTGACTGATTATGGGACTGTCAGCTTTTTCAGCTACCCAACATTGAGTGAGCGCATTGTTGTGCTGTGGAGTACATCATTCGACAGTGCTGCGGCGACGGAGCTAGCCAGTTTAATGGTGATCATTGCGCTTGTGCTGATGTTTGGTGAGCGAGCAATGCGTCGACAGGCTCGTTTCTATCAGCAGGGTAGCTACGGTCGCCGTATGTCGCGCAAGAGACTGGTGGGTAGGAAGGGGTGGTTTGCGAGTTTGGTTTGCTTTTTGGTGCTGGCGGCAGCGTTCATTCTACCCGTCACACAGTTGACGCTATGGATGGTCAAACGAATTCAGTCACCAACCATAGACGTGATGCGTGAATCCATTTTTACCTACACACGCTCCACCGTGATACTTGGGATTGCCGGAGCCTTGACGACGGTTGCAATTGCACTGCTCATCGCCTACAGTAATCGCGATGATTCGGTGGAAACCGTGAACCGCCTACGCTGGCTGTCCCGCTTGATGACGATTGGCTACGCCATGCCTGGTGCGGTGATTGCGGTTGGCGTACTGACATTTGTAAACCCAATCGACGGTGCGGTGACAGATTTTGCCACAATCCTTGGCTATAGAGGATTTGGGTATCTATTGACAGGAACCATCATCGCACTGGTCTATGGGTACTCGGTCCGGTTCATGGCGTTGGGGTTTAACAGCATTTCAGCCAGCGTTGACAAAGTGAAGCCGACGATGGAAGCAGCTGCTTGTACAATGGGGGCGGGGAGCGGTCGGATTTTTCGTCGTATCCATATCCCGCTTGTACGGACAGGCATTGGTGCTGGTGCCATCCTTGTCTTTGTGGACATTATGAAGGAACTGCCCATCACGCTCCTACTGCGTCCGTTTGGCATGGACACGTTGGCTGTGCGCGCTCACTTTTTGAGCATTGAAGGGTTTCATGAGACTGCGGCCATTCCGGCACTGATCATCTTGGCGGCAGGCTTAATCCCTGTATTTTTATTGATGCAAATTGGTGCAAACGAAGAGTCAACACAATGACAGTTATTCGTCTTCAACATGTGAACAAAAGCTATAATCAAACCCGTGCGGTGATTGATCTCGACCTAACCATTCCCCATAGCGCGATTGCGGTGCTGTTGGGTCGCAGTGGCTGTGGAAAGACAACTGCGCTCAGACTCATCGCTGGGTTAGAAAAGCCCGACTCCGGTGATATCTGGATCGGTGATCAACAGGTGAGCGGTGGCAACGTATGGGTGTCAGCGACGCAACGCAAAATTGGGATGGTCTTCCAAGATTATGCCCTATTCCCCCATCTAACGGTGGCTCAAAATATTGGATTCGGTATCCCTAGCCTGAAAGCGACAGCGCGCAAGAAGCGCACCGCAGACTTGCTAGACTTAGTTGGGTTGATGGGCATGGAAGATCGCTATCCACATCAGTTGAGCGGCGGACAACAGCAACGAGTTGCCTTGGCACGTGCTCTTGCACCCTCGCCCAATGTGCTGTTACTGGATGAGCCATTCTCCAACTTAGATGCCTCGTTACGCCAAACGATGCGCGAAGAAATGCACAATATTTTACATGAAGCCGAAGTAACCACCGTATTTGTGACGCATGATCAAGAAGAGGCGTTACGCCTAGCCGATGAACTGTTTGTTATGGATAATGGTCATGTACTGCAAAGTGGTGCGCCAGAGCATGTCTATCGCTATCCGACCAGCGTAGAGGTTGCCCAATTCTTGGGCGAAGTTAATACCCTGCCCGGGGAGGCCAAACAGGGAATTGTCGAAACACCCTTGGGCACTTTGCCACTATATGAGCCTGATCTTGTCGGCGCGGTTGATGTTGTGTTGTTTCCAGAGGCAATCTCACTGACACCTGATCCGCAAGGCACAACGCTTGTCGATAGTATAAGCTATTTTGGCTTCCATCAATTGGTCACACTGAGACTCGAAAATGGCAAAACGCTCCAATCACGGACGTGGTCTCATACAAACATCGCCGTTGGTGACAGGGTTCATGCCTCCGTTGATACACCTGTTGTTGCTTTTGTGGGGACGTAGGCCAATTTCAGGCGATGGTCACCGTCTCAGTCACCCAGAAACCGAGTTTTTCTAGCTGCCTCTGGGCATTAGATTTCGAGGCTAAAAAACTCGGTTTCTGGACGAGTCCGTGACCAACGCCCAATTTCACAGTCTCTTACTCAACCACAAACACGCGAAAATTCTGATTCCCAAAGCAATAAATCACAAACTGCGACACCCTAGCCTCTGGATATTCACGAGCCAACCCCTGTACATAGCCCCGAATCTGGTCCAAATCCCCCTCCTGCACCTCAAACTCATCCAGTGTAATTTTGTCTGTACTCAATTTTTTCTGAATCCCTGTATTGGAGTAATACTTAAACTCAATCACCCAGCGGATACCAGAAAACTTCTCGTTGTGCTTGCCAATAAACTCAAGATCGCTCTTGCCTTCGGGATAGGATCGTTCGACATTCCAAAGGATGGTCCCGATTCAATCCCAGAGAAACTCAGCGACAGCACCATAAACTGATTCTGATCGCCTGTGGGGTGTTGCCCAATCCACGTGTCTCCAAACAGTTCCTCAAAGACATCTTTCTGTGCTAAATCATAATAGCTTTTAAGAATTGAACAAAAAAATGATTTCCCAAAACGGCGCGGACGCAGAAAAATCGGATTACTGACTCGCTCCACTTTGGCAATATATTTAGTTTTGTCTACAAAATAGCCATTCTTGCGACGCAGTTCTGCCAAACTGCCAGCGGAATAGATTACTCGCTTCATGATATTCTTGCACCCTTTGCTCAAGCCATCCATCTACTGGAGAGGCTCATCCTCTGCAAACAGTTTAACATGGATTGATATATTTGACGAAGGCTTGCACATTCCCCATGATGTAACCGAAGATTTGCCATCGAAGCTATCAATAAAAAATATTTAACCAGAATTTAAACTTTCTTTGCCTAAATTTAAAACACGCCCTCCGCAAACCCGCTATACTAGCAAGTGTCAGGACAAACAGCATAATAAAGGATTCTGGAAACACAAACAAGCGAAACCTTTATTAAAGAAGAGGACTGATACAACTTATTTAAGTATTAAAAATACTAACAATGTATGAAAGGAAAATAATTCTGATGAATGTAAATCTAAATAACAAGAAGCGATTGGCACTGCCAATACTACTGTCTGCATCTCTCTTTGCAGCCTCACTGAGTACAGGTGTGATGAGTTGGCAACCAGCCAGTGCTGCACCAATGGACGAAGACGAAAAAGCGTGGATTGGCTTTGTAGACTCTATGCCAGCCAGCGGTGTTGAAGGCACATGGGTTATTGGTGGTCGCTCGTTTACGGCTTCTGCTGACACCGAGGTTGAGGCAGAAGAGGAAGCACTAGCCGTTGGTGTCTGTGCTGAGGTTGAGTATGAAGAGGCCAGCGGTGTCTTTACTGCCCTTGAGATTGAAAGCGAAGCTGCCGATGACTGTGGTCCAGAGGGCATGGAAGTCGTCGAAGATGAGATGGAAGATGAAGACGACTATGCCGATGAGATGGAAGATGAAGACGAGATGGAAGATGAGGAAGATGCCGATGAGATGGAAGATGAGGAAGATGCCGATGAGATGGAAGATGCTGATGAAACCGAAGATGCGGACATGGGTGATGAAGGTACGGCTGACCCAGCATCTGACACAGCTTCAAGCGAAGGTGGCAATACATTGCTCATCTCTAACACAGACCGCGATAGCAATGGCGTAATGCAGGATCCAGACCCAGGCACAGGTGATGGTGCTGAAACTGAAGACCCAGCAGATGAAGAAGATGCGGATGATGAAGAAGATGCCGACGAAGAAGATGCGGATGATGAAGAAGATGCCGACGAAGAAGATGCCGACGAGACCGAAGCTGGATGGATTGGCTTTGTAGATTCTATGCCAGCCAGTGGTACTGAAGGTAACTGGGTCATTGGCGGTCGCACATTTGCAGCCACTGTTGACACTGAGATTGAGGAAGAAGAAGGTCCACTGGGTGTTGGTGTCTGTGCTGAGGTTGAATATGATGAGGCCGACGGTAGCACTGCACTTGAAATTTCAAGCGAACTTGCTGATGACTGTGGTCCAGAGGGCATGGACGTTGTAGAAGATGAGACTGAAGATGCAGACGAGACTGAAGATGCAGACGAGACCGAAGATGCTGACCCAGCTGCTGAAACAACAACAGACTCAGGTGCTGGCACACAGAACGCTGTCCCTGTCAACTCAGATGCTGGTAGCTTTGGCACAACCAATACATCTGCCAAGCCAGGTGCGCATCAAAAAGGCGACCAAATTAATGTTCTTTTCCTTCCTTTGATTGATGCATAAGCCATCGTCGAAGGTTCTTGAAAGGCTTGTATAGCCTGATGTAGATAGACGCAACAACGTATCGTTTCAATATATGGGGGAATCGTAGTGAATTGATAGCGCAAATTCCCTACGATTCCCCCATATATTGAGCAGATAGACAACAAACGAAGACAGTTGATAAAGATATAAGTAAAACCGAAGAGGATATTTGTTCCTCTTCGGTTTTGCTAATTTTCAACAATTGAGTATGATAAGCCATTATGACTAAAATTGTATTAATTGATGACGATCGATATATTACAGAACCACTCACTCGTGCGCTTGAGCAATATGAGTATGAGGTAGGAGTCGCCAACAATGGCCGTGACGGGCTACTCTTGGCACTATCACAAAACCCAGACATTGTCGTACTCGATATCATGATGCCAGAAATGGACGGGTGGGCCGTTTGCCGTGAATTACGTGAGCGCAGCAATGTGCCGATTTTAATGCTGACAGCTCTGGGTGAGGAGGTAGACCGGATTTTAGGGCTGGAACTGGGTGCAGACGACTATCTGACCAAGCCTTTCAGCACACGGGAACTCATTGCCCGCATCAAAGCCATGTTGCGCCGTGTGGAGTTAGATCAAGCTGTGTCGCCATCTAGTG
>JBCCFC010000587.1:0-8342 GCA_039029935.1 Chloroflexota bacterium | reverse complement strand
GTGTCTTAAGTAAACCCAAATATGTTTTTAGAAAGTAAGTCCAGTGAGCACGCCCCATGCGGTTCGATCCGGCACGGGGCATGCCTACTAAACTAATTTCTTTTTTGGGTTTACTTAGCATCCAGATGGCTTGCTCACTGCACATTCGGGCAGAAATCATTGTAGATACCGACGACACACTGCATCACAAAGAGCGCGTCGATGGTGTCGGTGCGGCCATCGCCATTGACGTCGCCAGCCGCTGCGTTGAACTGTGTCTCTGGGTCGGTCAAGGGGCATCCACCACTATCGGTGCGCATTCCGACCACATATTGCATGATAAAGAGCGCATCCACCACGTCCGAGGAATTGGAGCAATTGAGATCGCCCATCACCAAATTTAATAGGGTGATTTGACCATTCTCAATCTGAACATTGGTATTGGTCAGCATATTGCCAGCCTCATTGCCTAAACTGCTGACCGACAGGCCAAAGATTGTTTGCGCGCCAGCACTGCCAACCGCACGAAAGCCGATGATGGCGATGTTAAACTCACCGCTGTGGCCCGTTGGGTTGATGGTGGAGATATGGACCTGGCCAGCCCTGTCAATATTGCACGAACCAGAGAAGCCGCTGTCAAAGGTACAGCTATCTGCCATAAGTACCGCCGCATCATAGGTCAGCACCATGCCCGCCGCTGCCACAGTCTGGTGGGCCTCATTCAACTGCACCTCTACCGGAATCTCGATTGTGCCACCTGGAGCCACAGCACCGTCTTGGGTGTAGATGGTGACGTGTGGGCTTGGGGTGGTCTGTGCCCCCGCAATCGTCCAGACAAAGCTAGTGCTGTCGCTACCGCCGTTGCCATCGCTGACCGAAACAGTGACATCAAAGTGACCAGCCGTGTTTGGTGTGCCAACAATCTGGTTGCCATTGAGGGTGAGGCCATTGGGTAGCCCACTGACATCATAGGTGAGGCTGTCGCCGTCAGCGTCGCTTGCATAGACAGTCAGGTTGACGTTGTTCCCCACTATGCTGTTCTGATGCCCAGCATTGGTCAGCACAGGGGGTTCATTTGTGGGTACATCGTCATCAATGATGGTCACAACCACAGTGCGGTTGGGGATAGAAATAGAGCTATCGCTGACGCTAATCAGTTCCATCGTCAGTGTTTCGGTGTCTTCTGGAATACTGTCATTGATGGGTTGGAAGAGGAACCAATTGGTGGTTTGTCCTAGTGCCCAATCCTTGCGCATAGACGTATGGAAAACGGCGTCATAGTCGGTACCTACTGTTGCGGTTCCCGCACCCGGACGCACTCGCCAGTACATGCTAAATGTCTGTGTGGCTGCTGGGTTGAGGTTGACGACCACCGATGAGGAAATCGACACATCTTCTTGGATGGTCACGGATGACGGCAACAACAGGGTTCCGCCACCATTATTGCCACCGCCACCATTACTGCCACCGCCGCCATTACTGCCGCCGCCAGCATGAGGTGTTGGGGTTGGGGCTGGTTGTGGCGCACCACCGGGTCCTGTAATCTCGACATAGGATATCTGATCGTTCATCGAGGATAGCGTGGCGCTGGGATAATCATAGCGTACACAGACACCGCCATTGCCAGCGTCTGTACAGGCTTTGACAGAATATCCAGAAGGTATGTGAAAGGAGGAAATCGCATCGTTACCCACAGGTGAAGCGGCAATGGCTCCAATGTCATAGATGCCCGGCCCCACTGACCACGATGCGCCCTGATAGTTTGCATGTTCGTAGAAGTTCACGCCATCGCCACCATTACTGCCACCATTACTGCCACCGCCACCAGCATTCGGTATTGGTGTTGGGGTTGGGGCTGGTTGTGGCGCACTACCGGGTCCTGTAATCTCGATATAGGATATCTGATCGTTCATCGAGGATAGCGTGGCGTTGGGAGAATCGTAGTGTACACAGACACCACCACTGCCAGCGTCTGTACAGGCTTTGACAGAATATCCAGAAGGTATCTGAATGGAGGAAATCGCATCGTTGCCCACAGGGGAAGTGACAATGACACTAGCGTCATAGATGCCTGGCCCCACTGACCACGACACCCCCTGATAGTTTGCATGTTCGTAGAAGGTCACGCTATCGGCTGATGGCCCAATGGGTACGGTCCCGCCATCACCTGTTCCGCCGTTGTTATTGATGATGCTGGCGAACCAAGCGATGTTTTGCGCGACATGGGGTGCGCCTGCGTAGCCACCACCACATATCTCACCGTTGGGTCCCAACCCTGTGTAGGCATTGACACCGACAACAACGGCCTGCCCATTGTCGTTTGCCAACACCGGACCGCCAGAATCGCCGCTGCAAAGATGGACCCCTGTGACCGGGTCTGAATTGGGATGACTATATTCAAACGCACCCTGTGTTCCACCGTTAAAACTTGTGACATTCATTGTTCCGGTGTAGCGTAACCGACCATCACCCTCATGAGGGTTATATAGACCATAGCCATAGGAGGAAACATAGGGGGAGCGCTGGAGCAGGGTGTTGTCAAAATTCAAAGGCATTGTCTGTCGGGAGGTGGGCTGTGCCAATTTATGCAAGGAAAGATCTTGATTTGCCGTATTGTCGGCGATAAAGAAGTTTCTTTCGATGGCGAAATGCTCACCCGCATAGTGTTCTGTCCCCCCCAGATACAACTCGGTGGGCATGAATGTGCCACCGTACAGACAATGGGCGGCAGAGAGGACCCATTGTGGATAGATTAATGTCCCTGTACATCCGCCTACTTGTGCAATCCAAGGCGGTGCGGGGTTGACAAGTTGTCCATTCATCACTGCGGCTTGAACTTGCCCCTCTTCGTCTGGGCTGCTAGTAGGGATGCTGCTGGGGATGTTGTTGGCGAACACATTGGTTGTCCCTTGCGGCTGATTGGAAATCAATGGTAAATATAGGCTATGCGCAGACTGCGCTGGCTCCACATCTTGCGCATTGGCAAACATGGGGATACATATTAGCAGGATCAGGAGGGTCAGCACCATCCAGACCGTTATCCATGTTCTCCAGCGTCTCTTTTGTATTAATTTTTTTTTGCTCATCAAAAATACCTCCAAAAAAAGGTCTTACTTCGGCCATTCCACAAAAATAATCATCCACACGAATCGTAGGGGCATGAGGTGCGGCGGCGTATTTGCCAGAGTAAGCTAACCTTTAAACCCACCGCACCTCATGCCCCTACCTGGCATTTTATTTTGTGGAATGGCCTTACAAGAATTCATGAGATTGTCAGGGCTAGAATGGTCATAATGTGAGCTTCGAGATGGGGGTAGACCTTCGGGGGGTGGGCATTGAGTTTCGTTGAGACGCAGTGAGTTTGTACCCATTGCCCGAAGGTCCTAATCGCAATTGTGCTATCGCTGTACAACAGGCAAGAAAATCGAGAAGCTATCCGGCTGATTCAGTGTGCTACCAATGCCAACCGAACCGCCAGCAGGTCCATAGGTGTTGACCAAACCGCTGATTTCGGTTTCGACCAACCAGTAGGTATATGTAACCCCTGGAACGGTGCTGTTGTCGATGAAGGTATATTCACCACCAAAGACGCTTTCACCCGCAATCTCAACGCCTTCGGTGACATGCGCTGCGGCACTTTCATCAAAGCTGGTTGCCTCACCCGTCACACGATAGAGGTCAAAGCTTTGCGTGTTGATTTCCGCTCCCGTCACCCAGCGGACGACTGTGCTGCCATCTGGTAACTCATGCGTGGTGAAGCTCAACAACTCAATCGCTGTTGGGTTGCCCACACCACCGATACGGAAGTCGGTTGGCTCGGTGTCCTCATTGTTGTCTGGGTTGGTGTCCGGTGTGTCACTGTCGATGGTGACGGTATTCTCGATGGTTGCACCTGCCAAGCTGGGGTCGGTGTCCACATGGATGACAAATTCACCGGATGCGCCAGCAGCCAAGAATGGAATCGTCCAGCGCAATGTCAGTGGTTGACCCGGTGCCCAGATGGGCGTAGGTGTACCGATGGCTGGGGCTTCGCTGACCATCTCATTGAAGAGAATGCCATCTGGTAACGTGTCTTCGATGACCACGTTGACCGCATCGGATGGTCCGGCATTGCTATAGACAAAGGTGTAAAAGAGCGAGTCACCCGCATCAATCGGATCGGCACTGTCGGTCTTTTCAATGCTTAGGTCTGCGCTGATACCTGTGTAGTGGCTTGGGTCGGTGTCGCTAACAGTCTCACCAGAGAGGTTCTCGACAAAGCCTTCGACTGTGACCTCGTTGCGATATTGTCCCTCTGTGGCTGTGCCTGTGACGGTACAGGTGAAGGAATCACCAACCGCCAAGAACGCCACTTTATCGGCTGGACAGAACCCTGTGATGATCCCCTCTTGATCATCCTCAACCGTGATATTTTCTAAGTTGACATTACCGACATTGGTGACAACATAGACCCATGTCACAGTGTCGCCAACCGCAATCGCTGGTCCCGGTGCGTTGTCCGCATCTTCGCCATTGGTAGATTTTTCAACTACGATGCCGCGTGATTCTGGTGTCAACCCCGCATCCACATCTGGATTATCTTCACCGAGTGCCAGTGGGAAGACATCCGTTGCACCAGAGGAGTTGATGTCACTATCGACGGTATCATCACCACCTTGGTCCTGTGGACTGACCACAAATCCCGGTGGTACGCTCACAACCACTTGGTAGTCACCCGCTGGTAATTCATCAAAGAGATATTGACCACCGTTGTCGGTTGTGGTGGTTTCAAGTTCGTTGCCATCCCCATCAAAGAGCGTCACGAATATATCATCAATGCCCGGCTCATTGGCGTCTTGGATGCCATCGCCGTTGCTGTCGCTCCAGATGAAATCACCAATTGTGCCAAGCTCAACAATGCCCGCATCCACATCATCAATATCCTCACCAGATTCAACGGTCACTGGGTCTGTGCGTCCTGTGGTTGGGTCTGGGTCACTGTCCGTCGCATCATTGCTCCCCTGATCCTGTGGACTCAACACAGTGCCGTTTGGTGCTTCAAACTCGACCATGTATGTGCCAGGCAGGACAGGGAAGTTGTAGTTGCCATTGGCGTCGGTTGTGGTGGTTGCAATCTCGTTGCCATTTTCATCGAGCAGGTTGACCGTGACATTGGGGACACCCTCTTCGCCTGGGTCCTGAATGCCATCGTTGTCTTCATCCAGCCACACGGTATCACCAATCGAACCGGGGCGAATCAAACCCGCATCCAATGTGTCATTATCTGTACCCGATGGAATCACCACTGAATCAGTTGCGCCAAAGTCTGCGCCAGAGTTGGGGTTGGCATCGCTGTCAACAGTATCATCGCTGCCCGCATCACGGTCGGTGAATTCGTAGCCTGCTGGCTGCTCAAAGACAACATAGTATTCGCCCGGTTGCAGTCCTGTGAATTCGTAAAGGCCGTTGCTGTCGGTCGTTGTGCTGGCGATAGGCGTGTTGTTGCCGACTTCGTACAACTCAACATCGACACCCTGCACACCGGGTTCGCCTGCATCCTGAATCCCGTCTGCGTTCAAGTCTTCCCACACAAAATTACCAACGCTGACCAATGCGACCACACCCGCATCAACATCCAAATTGACCTCAGAGAGTCCGAGGACAATGATGCCTGTCTCGCCCTGTGTTGGACCCGCTGCTGGATCAGAATCGCTATCGGCTGTTTCATCAATCCCCGTATCTTGGTCGGTGAAGGTGTCAAAACCACTTGGCAAGACAAAGCGTACTTTGTAGCTGTCGGGAACCAAGCCTGTGAAGAGATACATGCCATTGGCGTCGGTCGTGGTGGTTTCCAGTAGCGTGCCGCTTGGTGTGAGCAACTGCACTGTTGCATTGGGTACACCAGGTTCACCCGCGTCTTGAACGCCATCGCCATCCAAATCCTCCCACACTTTATCACCCAACGTGGCAGGTTTGCTCTGCAAGAAGTCATAGAGTCCGGCATCAATGTTACTCAGCGTTTGCCCTGCGCTCACGCTGACGATATCCGTGCGACCGCTGGTGGGGTTGGCATCGCTGTCAATGGTGTCGTCGTTGCCTTCATCCTTGAGCGTGATGTAGCTGTCTGGGTTGGGTACGACAAACTCGATGCGATAGCCTTGGTCTGGTGTCACACCTGTGAACTGATAGGTGCCGGTTTCGTCGGCTGGTGTGCTTGGGTTGTCTGACGCCGAAACGGTTGCGGCGACTTCTTCACCCACCAAGTCGAGCAGACGAATCTGGATACCTGAAATGCCGGGATCAATGTCGTCTTGGGTACCATCCTGCAAGACATCGTTAAAGACGCGCCCCATCAAGGTGGCGTTGTCAGGATTGGTGATGTACCACGATGAATCCTGCTCTGTGCCTGTGTTGAAAATAGTGGCAGTGGCTGTATTCTGTGTACCCGATGGTGCATCCTGTGCAGTGCGCACGATGGTGCAGGTGGCACTACCAGCAACCGGGATGACCGTTGGCAAGCTACAGGTGTTGGTCAAATTGCCAAAGACATCATCGCTGAGTGTTGTCCACTGGATGGGCTGGTCGCCTGTGTTGACGACTTCATAGCTGATGTTGAGCGGTGTGCCTTCACTGGTCTGTACCGCATCACCAACCGTGTCCGCATCCTCGTCTTCAATCAGCATCTTAAAGGTGAATGAACGTGTGCCTTCGGGGATAAGTCCCGCGTCAATCACAACATCTTCATCTTCTGTCACAGTAAGTGCATTTGAGACACCCGCGTTATCGACATCACTATCACTGCCCTGTGGACTAAAGGTCTCGCCAGTGGGCGCAACGACCTGCACCATGTATGTTCCGGCGGCGACATCATCAAAGCCATAACCGCCAGCAGCATTGGTTGTGTCGGTCGCAATCACGCTGTTACCGCTGTCCAGTAGGTTGACCGTGACATTCGGGACGCCTTGGTCCACACCATCGTTGACACTATCCTC
Organism: Chloroflexota bacterium; assembly: GCA_039029935.1. Classification (GTDB taxonomy): domain Bacteria; phylum Chloroflexota; class Anaerolineae; order Caldilineales; family Caldilineaceae. The sequence goes on along the minus strand of JBCCFC010000587.1, from coordinate 1,392 downwards.
ATCCATGTCATCAAAGACCACACCGCTGATGGTGTTGAGGACGGGGAGTTCTTCCAATGGACAGGTACATGTACCTGATAGTGTGTCATTTTCCTTATAGAGATCGGCTGCAGGTGCATCATCCACACTCATGGACATCTGGTTGTTGGCATTGCCAAAGATGCTCACGACGGCCTGTTGAATGCTCTCATCATTGTTGAGAACACGGACCGCACCACCCTCACAATCAGCCGGTAGACGGAACGAGAAGAGTGGAATCGGCTGACCATCGACAGTGCTCACCTGTGGTGAGTTTTGTAATGTCACCTGATAGAGGTCCAGTTCCTGCAAGTCGGCTGCATTTTGGCCGACACCGCCCCATGCACTTGGGGTCAACTTGAGGACCGTCCAGATACCATTGATGTCGGTAAACTGCCCTGTGGTTGGTGTGTCTGGAATTGCAGGATTGGTCACGGTTCCTGCGGGCAAGAAGAGACTGAACTGCGCTGTTGAAATGGTCACATTGTTGGATGTGAAATCAGGGATGGCGACCGCTGTGACCAGAAGCGGGTCGTTGGCATCCTTGGCAAAACCATAGGCAATCTCTAACGCAGACTGCTGTGGTTGTGCGTCCGGTGCTGCGGCACAGGGGATCACGGCTGTGGCCGGATTATTGCCAGCATAGAGGTCGGCGGCAGCGGCATCGTCAATGCTCATCGACATCTGATTATTGACATTGCCAAAGGTGCTGACAACGGCCTGTTGAATGGCCTCATCATTGGTCAGTACGCGGACATCGCTCTGTGTACATTCATCCGCAAGCTGGAAAGAGAACAGTTCAATCGAGTTGCCATTGCTGGCTGTGACGCTGGGCGAGTTTTGCAGCGTGACCTGATAGAGGTCGTAGCCCTGCAAATCCGCTGCGTTCTGCCCGATGTTGCCCCAGACCGCTGGTGTCAGCTTGAGTACATTCCAGATGCCGTTGATGTTGGTTAAACTGCCCGCCGTCGGTGCATCTGGCACGGCTGGGTTGGTCACGGTTCCCTCTGGCAGCAAAAAGGTGAACTGTGCTGTCGAGATTGTGACATTATTCGAGTCATAATTTGGATACGCCACCGCCGTGATGTCGAGCGGGTCGTTGGCGTCTTGGATGAAGCCAAAGGTGACTTCATCGTTCTGTGCAGGGCTATCTGGGGTCTCCGCCTGTGCAAAGGGGGTTGCCCCCATTGACAACGTGAGTGCAAACAGGGTGACGAGGAGCATCGCTGCCAACCCTCGCCTCCATGCTTGGCTAATTTTTGCTTGCTGTTGCATACAAAATCCTTTCTTACAAGTGCAAACTTGATTGGTGTGAAATTATGCTAAGTAAACCTAACTCAATATTTAGATGTAAGCGGGACCCAGAGTGCGGGG
>JBCCFC010000586.1:0-8365 GCA_039029935.1 Chloroflexota bacterium | reverse complement strand
GTGCTCCACGTGCTGTTGTTGCCGTTCGTGACCGTCATCTTCATGGCTAAAGCGTGAGTGCCTGCGTTGGGCTAACACGCTGGGCTGCCCACTTGGTGATAGCGTCCCTCAGATTGTCATTCGTGGCTGCTGCATCATAGTTGTCCATCGATGGGTCGGTTGACATCAAGTAGATATCGTCTGGCTCAACACCTTTGCCGCGAAATAGATTGAACATATTTTGCGCGGCATTATGGATATTTTCCTCAACTGGGTCTTGGAGACGAAGACGCCCGGCAACAATGATCACCGCACCCGAGGGTTCTTCGGACAGGGTATGCACAGACAGGTTATAGGCGACATGTTCGCCACCAACATTGTCGTCAAAATTGGCAATCTCGATGTAAAAGATGTCTCCAAGATTGGCTGTAATATCTACCTTAACGCCTGGTGCAAAAGGCTCAAGCCACTGGCCTTCGCTAATAGCACCACATAGCCGATAGTAGGTCAAATCTACATCAGCAGGCGAATCAGGCGGAATATCCACGCGTATCTGGTACCGACCGTTCTTAGGTGCTTGGAAGAAGAACCAATCCCTATCACCGGATTTCCCAAAGGTGTCCTGAAGAGGAATGCCATCGGGTTCAATCCGATGTGCGTCTTGACAGATATCATTCGGTTCAGGGTTGACCACGATTGGCGTTGAATTAGAGACGGGTGTTCCCGGAGGCGTTGTCGTTGGCGACGGCGTTATGGTTGGGGTCTGAGTGACGATGGGCGCAAGGGTCGGTGTCCGCGTCGGTGTCCATGTTTGCGTCGGTGTCCGGGTCGGTGTCCGCGTGGGTGTCGGGGTGACAGTGGCCTCCTGTGCAGAGATCGTCATGATGACGGGCTGTGCGCGCAGGTCTTCATTGTCACTGGCGTGGAAGGCGATGTGATAGACGCCATCCTCTGAAAAATCGATGGCTTCGCTGTAATAATTCGGACTAGTCTCATTGATTGGTAGCAATGGCACGATTGTTTGTGTGGCTGGGTTAAACTCGCCAGCAATCCTTGCGGCGGTGCTCGAGGGTGGATAGATGACAGCCCACACTTGATTCACATCGTCATCCTCACGTACAGTGGCATAGAGCCGTGTACTCTGCCCCATTGACACGCGGTGGGGTCCCACTGTGTTTGGGACAATATAGGGAGGCCAGTCATCGACGCCAAATGTCCCTGCATACTGAAAGCCGCGTAAGCCTGCAATATCAAAATCCACAGTTGTATTGTGACGCCTGTCCCCGTCGGCATCAATCCAAGGGTTTTGTTGCGGATAGAGCGGATCGACAAACTGGCTGGCCGCTTTGAAACTTTCGGCCAAGTTATTGCCTGCTTCTAACTGCGTGAGCAACAGGTCGGTGAAATAGGCCCCTTCTTGTGAGACATTGGCTTTGTTGTCGGCATTTGCGGAGGCGATAATGATGCGATTACTGCGGCTGATGCTGTTGGGCATCTCGATAAAGCTACCTGCATAGCCTGCCTCGATGATGACATTGATTTTTAACCGAGGGATTTCAGCCTCCAGTGTCCTCAACCATTGATCCAATTGGTCCGTACTCAAGCGTTCATCGCGTACCCCATCGACATAGAAACTATCACGCTCTCCGTGCCCAATCAGATAGAGCGTCAAGGCTTGTGTCGCACTCACTTTGTCTTTGGCCCAGCTTAAGATAGCATATTCCAAATTATCGACTGTAGGCGGCGCGTCATAAATTGGATTCCCCAGATTGGTCATCATCGTATAAATATCATCTGCTACAACCCCCTTGCGTTGCCATAAGTTGTAGACATCAGCAGCGAGCTGATCGATGTTTGTCTGATGGAAATCGCCGCTCTCTTTTCGACCCGCCATGATGATTAATGCGCCTGTCGAAGGTCTATCCACAAGTGCTTGTACTGATACGTGATAGATGACATGTTCGCCCACAATTTCCGTATTTGCATTTGTGAGTCCGGCATAGAATATCTCGCCTGCGTTGGCCTCGATGATAAGACGATAACCGGGTGTAAATGTTTCAAACCACTGATCGAGACGTAACCCATTACAATCTTTGTGATAGACGGCATTGACGTCCGCTGGCGAGCCGATGGGTGTATCAACCAATAGTTGATATGTGCCATCGTGTGGTGCCTGGAATTGAATCCAGTCGGTGTCGGTTGCTTCATGGAATGTATGTCGTTGTGGAATTCCATCGGTGGCAATCGGCCGGGCATCCTGACAATCATTGTCCGATTCATAGGCATCTGCGGAGCCTAGTACAGGTCTAATTGTCGGAATTGGCTCTGGTGTACTCGTGGGTATATCTGTTGGCGTGGGGGTCGCCGTTGGTGTCGCTGTCGGTGTTGGGGACAACGTGGGTGTTGATGTTGGCGGTGGTGTTGACGTTGGCAGTAACGTAGCTGTAGAGGGCACCGTTGGTGTTGGCATCAATGTGGGCGATGGCGTCTGAGTTGGCGTCGATGTTGGTGGTGGCGTGGGCGATGGCGTCTGAGTTGGCGTCGATGTTGGTGGTGGTGTACCTGTAACAGTCTCCGTCGGCGTGGGTGTCAACGTCGGGGTGTGGCTCGGCGTAGGTGTCGGCGTTGGTGAATTGGTGCTGGTTGCGGTAGGGAATAGCGTCGTGAACGTAACACTCACATAGTCACTCCACAAGTCATTGGGCTGATCGCTATGTGAGGGGGTATATGTGCGGATACGGGCAGTGTAGGTGGCCCCTGATGTTAGACTCGACAGATTTAACGTACTTGTGTTTTTATTTTGCGTGTCATAGATAGAAAAGTCACCACCATTAATAGCATAGCTGATCTCATAATAGCCGCCTCCACCTTGATAGGCGATGGCATCCCACATTAATTGCGCGTTGGTAGCACCCACCTCTGTCATCCGAAGGTTGGTTGGTGGTGATGTCTGTGTCGCTGTCCAATCTGGGTCTGTGCGCGTGAGAAAGTCGCTTAAACCCGTATCTGCTTCGATGGATGAAATCGTCAGACGGTTATAGGCGAGACTAAGCGTATTTAAGTTGTCAAGATATTGAAATTCTGTTGGCAGTGTTTGGAGCTGATTACCCGCTAGATACAGCGTGTTTAAATTGGAAAAATGACCAATTTCGCTAGAAAGGGTATCCAGCTGATTGGATGACAAATCTAACGTGGAAAGTTGGATGAGCGTACTGAGTGCGTTTGGGAATGTGCTAAATTGATTGCCACTTAGTGTCAGATTCGTCAAACGCGGCAACTCGTTGATTGTATCGGGCAGGCTGCTTAGTTGATTGCCGTCCAGAGCCAATGTGTTTAGGTTGCCCAATGTACTAATCGCACTTGCAACCGAAGAAATTTGATTATTACGCACAGAAAGTTCCTCGAGTGCTAAAAACGAACCGATAGTGCTGGGAATATTGCTAAAGGAATTGTCATCCAAATGAAGCTTGCGCAGACTCCCCCCTGCCAACTGGGTGGGAAAGCTACTCAAGCGATTGTTGTTGAGTGAGAGTGTTGTGAGTGCAGAGAGACCGCTCATATTTGCAGGCAGACTTGACAACTGATTGTTATTAAATTCGAGGGTTGTCAGGCTAGTGAGGCTCAATAGCACGGTGGGGAAACTGCTAAATGAGTTGTCGTCTAGCGTCAATGAATAAAGGTTAGCGCAGCCACCAAAGTCGCTGGGCAAAGAATGCAATTGATTGGATGCCACTGACAGGATATTGAGGTTGCTTAAGCTGCCCATCCCAGAGGGCAACGCGCTCAATTGATTGCCCATCAACCGCAGTTCTTTCAAGCTACTTAAGCCTGAAATCGTTGTAGGTAGGCTGGTTAAACGATTGTTTTCTAGATATAAATGCGTCAGATTGGTCAGGCTACCAATGTCGCTCGGCAGTTCGGTCAGTTGATTGTTTTCAATTGACAGCACTTTCAATGCCGATAGGCCACTAAAAGATTGTGGGATGGTTGTTAGGTTGTTGTTATCAAGCGACAAATATTCTAACCCTTGAAGTTCCCCAACATAGAATGAAATGCTTGAAAATGAATTGTTCTGTAACCATAACCGAGAGAGGTTATCGAGGCGATTGATATCGGGTGGGATAAAGTTGAGTTGATTGTTTTGCAGGTTAAGGGTTGTCAATCCGGTGAGATTGTCGATGGATGTCGGCAGTCCACCCACAAGTCCAAAGCCACTTAAGTCCAACGCGGTCACAGCATCATTGCTGCATGTCACCCCTGACCACGAGCACGGCGTCAAGGTCGCATTCCACCCCTCCTGTGTTGTCCAATTTGTGCCACCTGTCGCTTCATAAATATCAACCAAGGCAAGACATTCTTGTGCTAACATGCCGCTGACAAGCCCGCAGTTGATACTGTTTGGTGATCGTTGTAAAGGGTACGTATCCGCCAGTGTGTTCTCACTTTGTGTATTTTCAGTGGTTGCGTTTTCAGTGGTTGCATTTTCGGTGATATCCATAGCGTCTATCGCCATTGTTGATGAGGTATTGGTCTGGAGCCAGATCAACAAAACGATCAAAAGAATGCCTCTGCGCATATGTGCAACAGAAGCTGTTCTTTTTACACGTCTCTCTGTGTGGTTCATGGTGGTCATAAGAGTCACTCCTTTTTCGAGAAATCGACAGATTAGTACTCTGTCAATTAAGTTCTGATAGCATTCGTAGCATTCGTAGGTCCGGTTAGTAACCGGACAATCGTCGTCAACCTCTTGATTTTCAAGAGAAACATCGGGTCTTGACAAACCGTCACGCTACTAGCGTGGCCTACGAATCAATCCATCACCATTTAATTGACAAAGTATTAGATTGGGTGCGGGCATGGACCGCACACATAAATTTTGGTAGTGTATTACGAGCCGTTATGAAATGAACAATGCTCATTTCTATCATTAGAAATTTTTCTGAATCTTATCATACACTCAACGGCTGACTGTTGGCAAGAAAACTTGACTGACGGTTGGTATAGGTATAGGTACGGGCGTTGGGAAAGCCGTTGCAACAGGTGCAATTGCCGGTATTGTGGGCGTTGCTGTCAGATAGGCATTCGTGTCTACGGTTAAGACAAATGGTTCCGTTTGGAGACCTGTATGGTCACGAGCATACATCACAACACGATATTCACCCAGCGCAGAAAAACCAAGATAATCGCCATAATAGTGTCCATCTCGGTCGTTGCCCTCGATTCGTTGTAGCGAAACAATATCCTGCACTTCGGGATTGAGTTCACCATCGGTTTCTGGGGGTTCATAGTCGGGTGGATAGACAACGGCCCAGACATCGGCCACTCCTTCATCATCACGAACATGGGCATGGATACGCCCTCGACGGTCAACAATCTCTGGCGGATGATTGGCATCGGCGATGAAGGGAGGCCACAAATAGGTCTCTGTAGCGATTCGTAAATCGCTGGGCAAAAAAGGACGCGATGCCGCCAGAACGACATCCTCTTGCTCGTTAGAGACGCCATTGCCATTGACATCAAGCTGTGGCTGCTGTAACGGGTAGAGTTCATCGACAACGTGCATGGCGGCATTAAAGCTATCAGCCAAATTTGCCCCTTTCTTCAAATTAATCAACAGGTTATCTGTAAAGTAAGCACCATCGAGCGAACTATAGGCGTCGTGTTCAGACTGTGATGACGTGATCACCAAACGGTTATCGCCACTAATGCTATGGGGTATCTCAATAAAGCTACCTGAATGGCAGGCTTCAATGATGATATTACTCTGGACACCCGGAACTGTCTCTTCCAAAGTGGATAACCATGTATTCAACTCGTTGGGGGTCAGCACCTCACCTCTTAAGTTATCCAGATAGATTTGTTCCCGATCCCCATGATCGACGATGTAGAGGATGAGTGATTGGGCAGGGCTAACCCGCTCAACCGCCCATGTCGTAATCGCCTCGCGCAAATTCTGAGCAGTGGCAGAATCATCATACCCCTGTAATGATGGCGAGGCAGCCAACACATGAATATCATCATCCTCCATCCCTTGGCTTTTAAACAATGCATAGACCGCCTCGGCCACATTGTCAATATTATCTTGAACGCTATCGTTTGCTTTGAGCTGCCCAGCCACAATAATGACGGCCCCCGCCGCTTTCTCATCATTAGCCAAGAGACGGGCAGAGAGATGATACGCTTCTGACATCGCTTCTTGGCCTATATTGACGTTGGTCAACTTGAGGTATATCTTCTCACCAGTGGTTGCTTCCACGTTAAGGCGTACATCGGGTGTAAAAAGCTCAAACCACTGACCCGACAACAATTCGCCACATTCTTTGTAGTAGACCAAATCGACATCCGCATGAGAGCCATATGGAACATCCACCAATATTTGGTATGTACCATCGGTCGGGGCTTCAAAAAAAATCCAGTCTATATCGGAAACGCCATGAAAGGTGCGTTTTTGAGGGGTCCCTGTCACATCGATCTCGTTTGCGGCTTCACAAGCATTGTCATCCTCATAGGCATCTTTGCCTTCTTGACCAGGACCCGATGTGCGAGTCGGAATGATTGGTATGACAGCAGGTGTCAATACAGCGACAGGCTCTGGTGTTGGTGTTCTCGTTCCTGTTACGGTTGGAGATACGGTTGCAGTGGATGTTCCCGTTGCAGTTGGCAGCATAGAAGAGGTTGGGGTTGGCGTTGCTGTTGATGACATAGAGATGGTAGGTGTTCTTGTTGCTGTTGGTGACGGGGAAATCGTTGCCGTTGTTGTTGGGGACACAGTAGAGGTTGGTATTCTTGTTGATGTTATCGTTGGGGATACAGGGATGGTTGGCGTTAATGTTAGCGTTGATGCCGCGGTAGATGTTGGTGTTGGCGACATCATGGCGGTTGGTGTTCTCGTTAACGTTGATGTTGCCGTTGGGAAATTAGTTGGGGTGACAGGGATAAGCGTGGGTGTTGCTGTAAATGTTGGTGCTACAGTTGAGCTTGCTGTAGCAGTTGAGCTTGCTGTAGCAGTTGAGCTTGCTGTAGCAGTTGAGCTTGCTGTAGCAGTTGAACTTGCTGTAGCAGTTGAGCTTGCTGTTGAACTCGCTGTAGCAGTTGGACTGTTGGTGGGTGTTGGTGTGGCTGTCGTCTGCGTCTGTGTCACTGCCCAATCTGAGTCTTTTTGGTTGATGAAGGCAAGAAGACCAGCATCTGCTTCAAGATTTGCAAGCGTAAGATGGTTGTTTGACAAATCAAGTGTGTGTAATTTGGCAAGAAATTGGAGTTCTGGCGGGAGCGTTTGAAATTGGTTAGAGGCCAGTGATAATATTTCTAAGTCGACCAGTCTCTCCAACCCAGTTGGTAGGCTGCTCAATTGGTTTCCACCAAGCAAAACCATCTCCAGGTTGGTGAGGTTTGTCAATCCATCGGGCAGTTGGGTTAGTTGGTTATTTGTGATGGACAAAAATTTGAGCGTAGATAAATCCCCAAACGTTTGTGGAAGGCTTTCTAGGTTGTTGCCATCAAGGTATAGATGTGTTAGCCCGTTCAAATTGCCAATGAGTGGCGGGAGGCTACTAAACTCGTTGTTCTGCAACAAGAGTCGTGTTAAATTCCCTAGTGTCAAGATTTCGGAGGAAATAAACGTTAACTGATTATTTTGTAGATCAAACGTATTTAATGCTGAAAGATTTTGGATAGACGTTGGAAGCCGTCCTGTTAATCCATAGTTATTAAGCACGATAGCCGTAATAGACCCATTATTGCATGTGATACCGGACCAGCTACATGGCGTGTTACTACTCAACCAGTTCCCTTGTTGGGTCCAATTTCCTCCATCAGTATTCTCATAAATATCAATTAACGCAGTACATTCTTTCAAAGGGATTTCACTAACTGTTCCACAGTCAAAGTCCACTTGTGTTGCTTGGGCATAGAGGATTTTTGTACTGTTAGGGATTGTGCTGTTAGGTGTTGAGTGGGGGATGTCACACCAAAGTAGGCAGATGGCTGTGATGACGAAAATGCGTATCGCTGTTGTGATGCTTGTCATGAATTTTGGTTCCTATTCGAGAAATAATGGCCGATACAGTTATACCATTAGTATTGTATGCTATCATGACACAAGCCAAATCGTCAAGATAATCGGAATCAATGAATCAATGTCGCAATTCTTAATTCTTGCAGACGCAGGTAGCCAACCTGCGATACGTGAGCAAGTGGAGACGCAGGAAGAAGCAGGTGAGGAACAGCTTCTTGGGTCAATTATGCCTGCAGCTTGCCATTGCAATTGAGAAGAACATACTGGAGGAAGGCAGTGCAAGCAGAGGCGCAGGAGGAGAAGCAGTGCAGGTGACTTGGGAGGATGAGGCTGCCTTTGCAGGCGACGCCAACCAGGTGAGCAGACAGC
>JBCCFC010000585.1:0-8365 GCA_039029935.1 Chloroflexota bacterium | reverse complement strand
CTAACCGTCGTTAACTGGTCAGCAAGCGCTTTGGCTTTCTTTCCATCAAACTTGATTACGGCCTCACTTGGATAAACACGCCCAATCTTGGTTGTTAAGGGCACAACTTGTATCCGATTGAGATGTTTATTTGCTGCATCATTACTGACAACAACTGCTGGCCGTTTTTTCCTAATTTCACCACCAATAGAAGGATCAAAGTTGACCCACCATATATCACCACGTTTCATCATCAATATCTCCAATGCAGGCTTCGACCCATTCAAACGCATCACTCTCGCGTTCTTCGTCTTGCGCCATTTGTGCATATGCCTCATCCAAATCTGCATAGAGTACATATGGACGAATCAAATCCTCAATAAAACGACTAATTTGTAATGGATCGATGAGGGCATAAAGTCCCTCATAAACATCTTGCTCAAGCGTAATTGTTAATTCTTTTTGCATAGCTCACCCCCTCAAAATCTATACATATAGTAGATGTACAGATTATCATATAAACGCCAAGAGTCCAATAAGTAATTGCATATGCCTGTTCAGAATAGCCGAAATTCATAGCTGATACCGCAGTTGACAATCCCGCAGACCCTGACTATACTTCATTCATAGTTGAATGAATGCATATTTTTTAAGGAGGAATGATGACTGTTGCAGCGCAAACGCTCTCCCCTTTAGCTTATTTAATGCGAGATCGTAAAAGCCCTGTTAAAAGTGACTTTATTGATGGCAAAGTCTACCAGATGGCAGGAGCTAGCTTGGCTCATAACCGTATCGTTCAGGGTGTGAACGGTGAATTATATAGGCATTTATACGACGGTGATTGCGAAGTTTTGCCCAGCGACATGCGGGTACGTATGGGTGATTCCTATATGTATCCCGATATTGTCATTCTCTGTGGTCCACCAGAACTGGAAGACAATGACGTACTACTCAACCCGACTATCGTAATTGAAGTTCTTTCACCTTCCACCGAAGCCTATGATCGCGGCGACAAGTCACAAAAATTTCGTACAATAGAATCCCTGAAAGAGTATGCATTAATTTCGCAGAGTAAGCCGCATGTCGAACAGTATATCCGTCAACCCAATAGTCAGTGGCTATTATCAGAAACCTCTGGCGTAAACGGAGAAATCTATTTCCCGACAATAGATTACACATTACGGTTGGCAGATATTTATCGCCGGGTTCAGTTTGAACAGTAAAAGGTTTCATGACAGAATTAACAGCAAAGACACAATCTACCAAACAACGCCGACGTAGACGAACCCGCAGCCTCATCTTGACATTGCTTACGGTGGTTGTACTGCTTATTGTCGGGACGCTTTATCTGTTTGCACAGACGATGAGCAGTGACGAACTGGTCGAAATATCTGGCATTGTCCTTGATGAAGACGGGCCTGTGGGTAATGCATCCGTGCGTGTTCAGGCGACCGAGTACCAAAGCGAAACGGCAAGTGACGGCTCTTTTACTATGCTTGTGCCCGCCAGCAATGGGGAAGTCACATTGGTGGCAGCGCGTCTTGGCTATTTCTTGGGCTGGGCCAATATTGTACCGAATGAAATTGCGTCCGGTGATGCGGGTGACACTGTGATTGCCGGCATTGAATTAACCAAACATCATGACACGGATTCGCTGGATTACGAGTGGGAGCCGTCGATCAACTGTGCCGAATGTCATCCGTCCTATGATGAGTGGAAAGCGGATGCCCACTCGCAGACGGCGACCAATCACCGGTTTTTGACCATGTATCAGGGGACCGATGTTGAAGGCAACAAAAGCCCACGCACCAACTATGACTTAGGGCTACCACGTACATTGGACCTTGAGAAGCCCTACTATGGACCCGGCTTTAAAGTTGACTTTCCCAAGCGCGATGGCAACTGTGCATCCTGCCACACCCCGATGGCAGCCTCGTTTGAGGGTACAATGATTGAAGCGAATAACACCTGTGGTTGGGTAGGCTGTCATATGTATGAGACCATTGAATACTCCGATGAGCTGGGACCAAGCGTTGTCCCTGTCGGCTTGACGGGCGTTGCTGCCGAGGGCATCTCCTGCGATTTTTGCCACAAAGTGGGCGATGTGCATTTTGACCCAGAGACAGGGTTGCCCGACCATGAACGCACGGGTATTCTTTCGCTTGGGCTGTATCGCCCCGATTATATGGATGAACGGTTTATCATCGGTTCCATCGACGATGTTTCTAGAGATACCGACACATTTAACAGCCTTCACAAGCAAAGCGAATTTTGTGCATCCTGCCACTTTTCCGTCTTCAACGAAACGCCCGTTTACAACTCTTACGGTGAGTGGCTCGATAGTGATTATAGCGACGCCGAGACAGGCCAGTCTTGCCAAGATTGCCACATGCCTATGGCCGAAAACTACGACGAGATGCGCGGCCGCGCCGTGCAGATGATTTCATGGCTCGATAACCAATTGCCTGGTGATTCATCGCCGTTGGTTGATGCTGTTATGGATCAGGTAAACAAGAATTATTTTGTCTATCCCGAAAAAGAGGGGCTGTATCGCGACCCCAATCAGGTTCATAACCATACCATGCCCGGCGCAAGTGACGCTGACTTCCTACAAAATGCAGTGACAATGATGACGAACGCTGAGGTTGTGGATGGGCAACTGCATGTGAGCGTCGATATCACCAATGACCAAACCGGGCATCATGTACCAACGGGTAGCCCTCTGCGCCATGTCATGTTGGTGGTGCAGGCGACGGATAGCGAGGGTAATCAATTGGCTTTGGTCGATGGCTCAGTTCTACCTGAATGGACAGGCAACTATGCAGACCAGCCCGGCAAAGCCTTTGCCAAGATTCTGCGTGATGACATCACGGGTGCCGCCCCAACGTTTGAGCATTGGCGCAATATTTCGATTGACTCGGATACGCGCATCGCCGCCAACGCCACCGATGTGACCGAATATGTATTTGACATGTCAGGCTCAGATGGTATGATAGCTGTGGACGTAAAATTGATTTTCCGTCGAGCCTTTCAGCAGTTGATGGAATGGAAAGGCTGGGATGATCCCGATATTTTGATGGAGGAGGAGATGCTTTCAGTCAGCCAATGAAACAACAAACGTATATCAAATCAAAAAATAATATTGAGGGATATGAATATTTATCTATATTAGTAGAAAGCGAACGATTTGGAGTCAAACCCTCTTTGGTATCTGATAGGAATTAATACAATGAGTACACAGACAATAACGCCAGAAGCAAATGCTGAGGCTATTGCTCGGATTTGGAAAATTTTAGAAAACAACGCTGTGCAACTTCAAGAAACACGTCAGTTGATTGAAAATAATGCAAAAGAAGCTGATAGGCGGTTCCGACAATTAGAAGGAATGTTTGGCAATCAATGGGGAAGACTGGTTGAAGCAATGGTCGAACCAAGTGCTGTGCAGGTCTTTAGAGATCGAGGGATTGACGTTCGTTACATTTCTCGGCGAGTTGAGGCGGAGCTTGATGGCGACCACATGGAACTTGATTTGGTATTAGAAAACGGTGATGAAGTTGTTATCATTGAAACGAAAAGCTCGTTAAGTAGCGATGATGTAAATGAATTTCTGGAAGATTTATCCCAACTTCCTCGTTTTTTCCCCCGATATGATAAATACAAAGTTTATGGGAGCGTGGCTGCATTGCATATGGACCAAAGCACATCGCGGTATGCTTATAAACGAGGTCTATTTGTTCTCAAGATAACAGGTAACAATATGGTTAAAATCCTTAACGACACAAAATTTAGACCCCGGAACTTTAGTCAACATAAATAAACAGGCGAGTATCGGATACACACAAACCATTATGTCAGAATCAAACAATACACTTTTAGAAGTCAAAAATTTAAAACAACATTTTCCAATCCACAAAGGGTTCTTGCAACGCGTGGTGGGGCATATCAAAGCTGTCGATGGCGTCAACATGACGATCAAGAAAAACGAGGCGTTGGGGCTAGTGGGCGAGAGTGGCTGTGGGAAAACCACGGTGGGGCGCACGTTATTGCGGCTCTATGATCCGACGGACGGCGAAATTTGGTATACCAGAGAAGATGGGGAACGTATCAACATTGCCGACATCAGTCAGCAGGAGATGAAGCCGCTGCGTCGTGAGATGCGCATGATCTTTCAGGACCCCTTTAGCTCGTTGAATCCACGCTTGACGGTCAAGGACTTGATCGGTGAACCGCTGATTATCCACAACATTGCCAATGGCCGAGAATTGGAAGACCGTGTCGGTGACTTGATGAGCGCGGTCGGGCTGGACCCGAACTACATGCGTCGCTATCCACATGAGTTCTCCGGTGGTCAACGGCAGCGTATCGGCTTGGCGCGTACACTCTCGCTGAGTCCACGTCTGATTGTGGCTGATGAACCTGTCTCAGCGTTGGATGTGTCGGTGCAGGCGCAGGTGCTCAATTTATTACAGTCGCTTAAGGATGAGTTGGGACTGACCTTGCTCTTTATTGCGCATGATCTCTCTGTCGTTGAGCATATGTGTGACCGTATCGCGGTGATGTATGTGGGCAAGTTGGTGGAGATTGCCGACTCGGAAGAATTGCTCACCCATCCACGTCATCCATACACCGAGGCACTGGTATCGGCAGTGCCAGCAGCGGATCCAGATATCCAGACCAACCGCATCATTTTGGATGGTGACGTGCCTAGTCCTGCTAACCCACCATCCGGTTGTGTGTTCCATCCGCGCTGTAAATACACCCAAGACATCTGTCGACAAGAAGTACCCACGTTACAGGAAGTTTCGCCGGGGCACTACGCAAGCTGCCATTTGACTGCTGAACTTGAGTTGCAAGGAATTGAGGTGTAATTGTGAGTACAACAAGCCGTATTTTTGGGTTTCTCGCTTATCTACTGTTGATTGTGGGCGGGCTGTTGATCGTATTATTACGCCGCAAAGATGCCTTTGCCATGCACCATGCGCGCCAATCGTTGGTGCTGACATTGGTCATTATACTGACACCCGTCGTCTGGGCGGCTACATCATGGCTGTTGGTGCTGATTCCCTTTGCGGGTCCATTAACCGCAGCTTCCAACTTCGCTTTGGTCATTTCTGCCTATGTCGGTGTGGTCATCGCATGGCTTATGGGCATGAGCAACGCACTGCGGGGGAAACAGTTGCCCATCCCATTTTTTGGGCAATGGGCCGGATAGTTAAACTGCTGTCGTGATTGACACGCTCACGCCCTTGCCATTTCCTCGTGCCTTGGCTGCATTCTTTGCGACCTGTTTCTCAATATAGCAAATCATCCTTGCTGCCACATCTTCCTCAGTGGCCTTCTCTATGCTCTCAATACTAGGTGAGGCATTGACCTCGACCACAACTGGCCCATGGTTGGAGCGCAAAATATCTACGCCCGCCACACGTAGCCCCAGCAATTTGGCCGCTCGTGTTGCGGTAGACCGTTCTTCTGGGGTGATGCGAATCTTTTCGGTGACGCCACCGCGATGGATACTTGAGCGGAATTCACCTTCCCTGCTCTGGCGTCTCATGGAGGCCACCACTTTATCACCAACCACAAAACAGCGCAGGTTACAGCCATGTGCCTCTTCAATATATTCCTGGACTAAGATGTTGGCGTTGACGCCATTGAAGGCTTCAATCACGCTTTTGCCACTCTTTTCTGTTTCGGCAAGGATAATACCCAACCCCTGTGTCCCTTCAAGCAATTTGACAACCAGCGGTGCACCACCAACCATTTCGATCAGATCATCCGTATAAAGCGTCGAATGGGCAAAGCCTGTGACAGGAAGACCGATGCCTTTGCCTGCAAGAATCTGCATACTGCGCAGTTTGTCACGAGCGCGGCTGATGGCAACAGCTCCATTTAGTGTGTACACACCCATCATTTCAAATTGACGGACAACGGCTGTGCCATAAAATGTGATCGACGCGCCAAGCCGGGGGATGATGGCATCAAACCCTGTTAATTCTTCACCTCCTAGAGAAATACTAGGACGGTGGGATGTAATGTTCATATAACAGTGGAGCGGATCAATTACCTGTATCTCGTGGCCTCGATCCTGTGCAGTCTCAACCAAACGCTTGGTCGAGTATAATTCAGCGTTGCGCGATAATATACCAATCTTCATTGTCTTCTCCCTTGATAGATCATACAGATAGATTTTCGTAGACTCTGTATCGATACGGTAGAAAATGATAGCCAAGGCTCATATCAGATAATCATCCATCCCCATTTACGTGAGTCTGCACGATTCTCGCTGATATGTATAGCCAATATGTAGCAACGTGGACAGAGGATGCTCACTGGCGCGCGTTGCTCAAATGAGCCGTGGTTGCTACGCAGGTAATGTGGCAACGTTGTCTTCTGTGTAAAGTTGTTGAAATTTTCCTGTGATTTATCTGTTTATAGCTCTTCCTTATACGCATCTTCACTATAATAAGTTCCCATTAGGTATGATGAAGATGGATCAACCAACAATCGGGGCGTCATCGCTGTCCGTCCTAGCAACATCCGGAAATTCATGGTTTCACGGTTGGTCAGCGTCACCTCTATCGGCCACGCTTGGTTCCCCATACGGATGGGTGTTTGGATGACATAGCGCATCTCGCGATGCCCACCAGAATCACTGATAACGCGTCGATCTATCACGTCTGCAACACAGGTGCGCTCAATATCGGGGCGATTGCGAATTGGGTGCATCCCAAAACGGACCTTGATGAGTTTGTTTTCTTGAAACTCTTCGACCATAAAAGCATGGAGTGCAGAGGTGCGCGCTCCTGTGTCGATTTTTACCTTGATGGCAGGGATATTCAGCTCGGGTAGTGATGCCCATTCACGCCAGCCCACAGTCACTTTTGATATGGGTCCGTTCGATTGAAAGGGTGAAGATTTAGAGGGTTGATTGAGGACTGAACGAGTTGATGATGTCTGTTCTTGCAATGTCTACCCTATCCTTGTGTTCGTTTTTTGCCATTCTTTGCATGTTTTTCAATATACTCGATGATCTGCCCGGCAATGTCTTTTTCCGTCGTTGTTTCAATCCCTTCCAACCCTGGCGATGAATTTACCTCCATGACCACAGAGCCGTGATTGGAACGCAACATGTCTACCCCGGCTACACGTAGATCCATGAGCTTGGCCGAGCGGACAGCCGTAGAGCGTTCTTCGGGCGTAATCCGAATCTGTTCGGCATAGCCACCGCGATGCAGATTGGAGCGGAATTCACCTTCGTTGCCTTGACGCATCATCGAGGCCACCACTTTGTCCCCAATCACAAAGCAACGAATGTCTGCCCCACCTGCTTCCTTGATATACTCCTGAACGAGGATGTTGGCGTTTAGCCCCTTGAATGCCTCAATCACACTTTGACCGCTTTTTTCTGTCTCGGCCAAAACAACGCCAATGCCCTGCGTCCCCTCCAGCAATTTGACCACCAAAGGCGCACCACCGACCATATCAATAAGGTCTTGTGTGTACATGGTAGAGTGGGCAAAGCCTGTCACGGGTAGCCCGATGCCTTCCGCGGCCAAAATTTGCAAGCTACGCAATTTATCACGCGACCGAGTGATGGCGACGGCTCCATTGGGGGTATAGACGTTCATCATTTCAAATTGTCGGACAACGGCTGTGCCATAAAAGGTGATTGATGCACCTATGCGTGGAATGATCGCATCAAACTCTGTCAATTCATGCCCGCGAAAATAAATAGCGGGTCGATGCGACGTAATGTTCATATAACAATGAAGTGGATTGATGACTTGTACTTCATGATCTCGCGCTTCGGCTGCTTCCACTAAACGGCGGGTTGAGTAAAGCTCGGCCTTGCGCGATAGGATCCCTATTTTCATATATTATCCTTACGATGTATTTGATGAGAAAGATATACGCGTGTTTGGCGACGATGTTCTGCTAAAATGTTAAAACTGTTTCGTTGAGCTAGGTTTCCAAATGAATCCGAATACATTGCAGGTTTATAACGAATTTAGGAGTCATTTAGGTTCATGTTCGCGAAAAATTTATCCGCATGATGGGCGAAATTTGCTATCTTGCCCATTTGAGCCGTGTTTCTGTTGCAACTTTCCTTTTTGTCACAACGTACTGATGGGTAAGAAACATTGAAGGGATATATGTTTGGGGCGAAAACATTTATCTGAGAGCAACACAGTCATCTTGCCTGTATCGTGATAGGCAAGATGACTGTGTTACTCTCAGATAAGCCTACCTTCTCACTTCACTTTTATGGAGGAAAGTGTACAATGAATATTGAAAAATCTATTTCATTTTTAACCGAAGACCCAAAATGGAAAGAGAAACTTGCCATTGGCACAGGGCTTCTTATTGCAGGTTCGATCTTTTCATTTTT
>JBCCFC010000584.1:0-8369 GCA_039029935.1 Chloroflexota bacterium | reverse complement strand
TGGTTATAGTGGTTTAATGGAATTACAAATGCCCAATTTGTTTCAAAATTGGGCATTTGTAATTCCATTAAACCACTATAACCAGCCCCAGAACATCAATCAAAAATCCTCATATGCCTATAGCTGTGCTGTCCATACCTCCAGCGTAGGGCTTGTCGGCAGCGATGATTGGAGTGTCTGTAGCGTTTCGAGGTCAAGCTGATGTAGACGCTGTTGCAGACTGTCTGGCAACGGTTGACCAAAGCGCATCTGTACCCACATCGGTAATGTCTGAATGATATTCTGGCGAACACCATCCTCAATGCCCTGTTCCTTGCCAATGGCAATGCCCTCTTCACGACCTTCTTCTTTACCAATGACAATGCCTTCTTCACGACCTTCTTCTTTACCAATGGCAACACCTTTTTCTGTGCCAATGGCAATGCCTTCTTCACGACCTTCTTCTTTACCAATGGCAATGCCCTCTTCACGACCTTCTTCTTTACCAATGGCAATGCCTTCATTCTGCCATTCCTCGGCTACTTCACCTGCAATAATTTTGGCTGATGTCTCCTCGGCAAATATATCCGCGATCTTGCGTTTCCAACCAGGCATCAATTCGCAGGTAATTTCATCCCCCATGCTATACTCTATGGGGTCATCCGGTGTTGAGGAATGATAGACCCAAATTTTCTTCCTCTTATCATCTAGGTCCCACACAATCTGGACACCATTGGCAAAGTACAGCGTCCGTTTTCTCTTGTCTTCTGCACGCGTGTTAGAGCGTGATCGTCCCTCAATCACCAACTCTGGACAACCAAACATCTTGGGTTGCTTATTACGTCCATGTGGACGCACAATTTTCTTGGCGCGTTCCCATGAAATAATGCTGGCATCCGGGATCACCTCTTCGCCATCCTTCAAGATACATTTCAACTGGTCTGGCAAAGCCTGCCCAAAACCAATATGTCGTGCAGTGATGCTCAACATCTCCTGTGCGTTTTCGACTGCGCGTCGTTCTACAAAATGCGTCATAAATTGCCAAACCAACCATCCATGATATAGCTCAATGGGTTCCTCATCGAGAATGATTTCTACGTTGTCAATGGTATACGGACCACGCCCACGTTCATAGGCGTCAAGTATGTTTTGCGGCCATGGGTTGTGTGCCATGCGATCTCTTTGCCACACAAGCCAGCCATTGTGTAATGTGATTGGCTCGACCGCCAGAATGGTGGCCGCATTTTCACTGGTATAAATCCCTTTCCAGCGACGACTGGCCTCTTCTACGGTACGCGGCCAATCTTGATTGGGACCATAAAAACGGGTTAAGTCAGTATGTGTATCACCATTCAGAGAGACTGCATCAAATTTTTTCTGTCCCCAAGATAGACTTCTCGGTAAGATAGATGGTTTCTTACCATTCAAGTTGGTTTTGACTCTATCTGGGATCGATTTGTCGAGGGGTGATTTTGTGATTGTTGTTGAATAATCACTCGCCGTAAGCGTATTCGTTGTCATATCAAACTATCCTCCATCAAGTTGTTGTTTGGGATGCAATCAGGTCAATGGTTTCTGCATCAAACGACATACCTGCATTATAGCCTTTTTTGTATATATGTCAAAGAAATTTGTTCTAATCGTCAACACGACGTATAACGTTACGCTTTATTGCTCGACAGCGCTCATCACTGCCAATTGGTGGTTGGCGAAATTCGTGACATAATATATCCATTTATCTTTGGGATACATGCATCTTAGAAAATAAGTGGGGTTGGATGAGTACACAATCAGACAAAGAATACCCCCAGCAAGCCAATCAACACGGTACTCCTAATTTGACAACACATTTGATGATGTTATCCGTCTGGATAGGGCTTGGTGCGTTGATTTTGGGGCTAAACATGCGGCGCGGCCTCAACCACGACGAACATCAATTTATCGCCAGTGCCGCGCTCATGGCTCGTGATGGGCTGTCGCCCTACGCCGACTTTCCCTACTTTCATGTGCCTCTGTTAAGCATAATCTATGCGTGGTTGTTTCAGTTTAGCGACCATCTACTGCTCACCACAAGACTCTTTTCCATTGCCTGTTCATGGCTAGGTCTGTGGGTGCTATTTGATATTGTACGGTGTCAACCTCTTCCAGGAAGGATTTTACCTATCAATCAAGAGTTCAGGCTCAACCCTTCCTGGAAGAAACCAATCATCCTCCTCACTGCCATAAGCGCAACATTCCTCCTGTTTACCAACCCACTCTTCATCTATACCAGCGGTCGCGCATGGAACCACGATTTACCTGTTCTCCTCACGCTCATGGCCTGCTGGCTTTACCTAAAAAATCCCCATCTTAGCCTGACACGCAGCTTGTTCATCGGCATTCTCATCGGCCTTAGCACAGCCACCAGCCTCTCCTTTGCCCTCATCATTCTACCATTTGCCTTCATCATGCTCCGGCCAAATAGACAAACGCTCATGCGTATAACCACATTAGGGGTCGGTGCGCTCATAGGGTTCACCCCCGCTCTATGGATGGCACTCCAGTCACCCGACGGCTTTCTCTTTGGCAATTTGGGCTATGTCCGTCTCAACACCCAATACTACCAAGAGGTGCTGGGGCATCAAACCGCCATGACGCTGACAGGAAAGCTCACATACGTATGGCAGTTGCTTTTGACGGAACCAAGACACATCATTTTAATTGCACTCTTCATCATGACGTTGATTGGCATAGCATATCGTGTCATCAAAAACACCGCCCTACAAGGACGGTCTACGAGCAAGGAAGTCTTTCATAAATTCGGTTATCAACCGGACAATCCTGGTCAACCCTTGATGGGTGGCCTCATCGCCGTTCTGTTCATCGGCGCAATGGCTGCAACCCCTTCACAAGAACAATACTTCTATGCCATCATACCCTTTCTGGTTCTGTGGGTTTGTCTCAACATCCCATTCCAAACGCAATGGCGTCATTGGCTACTCACAGGTGCAGCAACCCTTAGCTTATTGTTTGCCATCCCCGACTATCTCCCCGGTCTTCAAGTACTCTTGACACCTGATGAGTGGTCGCCCAACAAAATTCACAGATACAGCCAGCAGATAACAGCACTGCTTCCCGATGAGACAACGTCACAAGATACAGTATTGACCCTCTCACCCATCTATGCACTTGAAGCCGGGCTACCGATTTACCCGGAATTCGCAACAGGTCCATTTGCCTGGCGTGTCGCCCATCTGATGTCCCACGAACGCCGAACACAATTGCACATTATCGGTGCAAACGACTTGAACCAGTTAGTAGAAGGCGCGTCCCCATCTGTGTTACTAACCAGTTTTGACAACGACGACCATGAGCAAGAATCAGCATTATTTGACTATGCGCAAAGAAATCATTATACACCCATCCCACTGCCAGATGAAGGTCTAATGTGGCTTCCACCACTGGCTGTCTGGGATAACACAATTCATCTCGGTGCGCATACGCTACCGCGCATCGTTGTGCCAACAGGAACAACCATTAACCCCCTATTCTATTTACAAAATCGACGGGCAATTGACACAAATTTAAACATACTGGTCCGTGTTGTGGGTCAGGATGGCACAGAAATCGTGCGAGATGAAGGCTGGCCTTGGGGCTTGCCAACATCGAAGTGGGTTATTGGTGATGTGCTACCGGATGGTCATGAATGGATGATTCCGAATGATGCCAAGCCAGGTTATTATCGCGTGGAAATGAGCTTTTACGATCCAGATACGTTGGCCTTGCTGGGTGACGTATCCGTGATTGATTACTTGGCAATTGGTGATGACATCAAAGAGTTAGCAGGCAGTGCATTTGAGTCGCCGATTCACTTTGGTGAGCAGATTGAGTTGCATAGTGCCGAGCTACCAACCAGTCCGCTCCCCTCCGGAGACACAGCCACTATCCATCTATCATGGTTAGCAACCTCGCCACCCGCCGCGGATTACACGGTCTTCGCCCACCTTGTTGGTCCATCCGGGCTGATTGCACAACAGGACCAAGTACCGCTACATGGCTTCTACCCGACAGGCTTCTGGCATCCCAATCTACCTGTCACAGATGCCTACACGTTGACCATCCCCAATGACACACCACCGGGACAGTATCCTTTGTATGTAGGCATGTATGAGCCGATAACCGGAGACCGATTAGTTGTCTTGCAGGATGAAGACGTTATAGGCGATTCGTTTGTTGTCGGCCTGATTGAAATCAAATAAATTTGGGTGCGCTCGCAGAGTTTGGTACAATCAACGGTGATGAACAGGTGTTTTTGGCTGTAGATAAAGGAATAAGCATAATGACACAACTACTTGAGCAAGCAATGGGCGAGGTCTATAAACTACCGCCCGAAAAACAAGATATCATCGCCATTACGATTTTGGATAAGCTCCAAGAGCAGACCGAAGTAGAGTGGAGTAGAACATTTAGAAGACTGTTAAGTCAACTTGTTCAGTTAATATCTCCTTCGCAGAATAGCGCGAGAACTTATAGTTCAGGAAATAGCATATCTACAACACAAGAAAAACCCAACGGACCGCCACAATTTCCTGATTTGGCAGAATTTAGAGCGTCGATTCAATTAAAAGGTGAAGATATGAGTAACACAGTGATTCAACAACGTCGGGATGCTCGTTACTAGCGGTGAATTATTATGATACGAGTGTAATGGTTGCATACTATATTCCAGAGGCATTAAGTGAGCTAGCCCAAAAACATCTGAGTTCCAGTTCCGAAGTGATTATCAGCGAATTGACACAGACAGAATTTGTATCGTGACTAGCCCTACGACAACGCATTGGCGACTTATCGATTGACGAGGCTCAAAAAATTGCAGACCTATTTTTGTCACATACCGACAGTGATTTATATCGTCTACTTCATCTCGAAAGTAAAATATATCGTTTGGCCTATGATTATATGGCTCGCTTTGACCTCCCATTGAAAGCACCCGATGCTCTCCATCTAGCCGCTGCTTCAATTGAAAACATACCCCTAATTACAGCAGACCGTCAGTTGGCGCGTAATGCAGAAGCGTTAGGCATTGAGGTCGGATCTATTGAAAGTCTAACAACTAAACACTCAAGCCAGCAGGAGTGAAGATGCCTACAACAACTCCACTCCCCGAATTTCGATATTTACACGGGATTATCTAACAACCGATTCCCCGTTGTCTTAAAAAATCCGTCATCATTACTACGTCGTGTCGTTCTGGATGCTGACGCCCCATTGCCACCAAACACAGGTTTATCCGTACCATTCAACACACTGTCCGGCACAAGCATAATCTTGCCATAGTGATCACCACTATACATCATCTCATGTGCCTTCGCCGCCTGGCTCAACGGCAACACCGTCTCAATCACTGCTTTGATCTCACCAGTGGCCGCATATTCCATCGCCTGGATCAAATCTTCACGGCTACCCTGATGCGACCCCAGCAATGACAGTTGCTTGTTAAAGAGGAAGCGCAGATCCGTCTTGGGTTCAAACCCAGTTGTATTGCCACAAATGACCAGCCGGCCACCCCAAGCCAAGCTTCGGATACTCTTCTCCCAAGTCGCCTCGCCCACATGCTCAAAGACCACGTCAACACCACGCTTGTTGGTGATGCTGCGCACCTCTTTAGCAATGTCAAACTTATAATGGTTGATTGCATAGTCCGCCCCCCATGCAATCGCCTTATCCAGCTTCTCCGCTGTACCCGCCGTTGCAATCACAGTTGCGCCCAACACATTCTTCGCCAGTTGCAACGCAATCGTGCCAATACTGCTACCGACACCCAGCAGAAGCAGCGACTCGCCCTCTTTCAACTGTGCACGTACCACCAGCATATGCCACACTGTTAGCAGTGACATAGACAGACACGCTGCATCCATATGCGAAACACCCTCTGGTATATGCAACGCGTTCGCCGCTGGTATACGCACATATTCTGCATAGCCACCATCTAGTGGGCCAGTCTGAAAACCAAAAATATGGAATTCACGACAGAAAAACTCTTGCCCCGAATTACATTTATCACAATTACGGCACGAAATTGAGGTATGTATATACACCTCATCGCCAACCTTGTGTGAGGTTACATTTGAGCCAACTTGCACTACTGTACCAGCAACATCTGAGCCGGACATGTGGGGCAGCTTGTGCTTCACACCAGGTACACTTTCGCGCGCCCACAGGTCATTGCGGTTGACGCCAATTGCCAATACTTTGATCAACACATCATCCGGTCGCACTTCAGGCATCGGCACATCTTCATAACGTAGTACACTAGGGTCGCCATGTTCATGGAAAATAACAGCCTTCATCGTATCTCCTTTGCTAAAAGTTGGTTGAGTTTGGATAGCTTGTTCTGCCTGTGAACCCTGTCTTAAATCTTTACGCATCTCCTCGCGGGTGTCCAAAAGAGGGAAACCTTGTACGGTGGCTTTCAAATCTCCATAGGGGGACTGCACGACCACCTCTGTGCCAATCTCCGAATAGGCCATATCCATAAATGACAGTGCAATATTAGTCTCTAAACGCGGCGAATAAACACACGTTGTCATCACGCCAGCAGGCTCACCATCCGCCGTCACAATCGGCCAGTGGTCGCCATTGCCAGCAATTTCTTCCTCGTACTCAATGTGCATACCCCGTGCCAGCCGAGAAATGCCCTCGGCCTTAATCTTCTTCAACGCAGCCTTGCCAATATACTCAAAGTCCTGCTCCAGATCGACCAAGCGGTCCAACCCTAACTCATATGGATTGCATTCCAGCCAGAAATCTGTCCTCAAGGAGAACATCCCAGCTTCAAGTCGGTTAATGGCAGAAGGTGCAGCAGGTGCAATGTCATAGGGCTTGCCCGCCTCCATGAGCGTATCCCACAGTTGATCGCCATAGCGTCCATCACACAGGTAAATCTCATAGCCAGACGCGCCACTCCAGCCCGTCCGCGAGATTGCCAGCGGCATCCCCTCATGTTCAAAGAGCTTGACCCGGAAATATTTCAGTTCCAGCACCCAATCACCAAAGACATCCGCCGCAACATCCGCCGCTTTGGGTCCCTGCAATTGCAACGGTGACACGTCCGGTTCGGTGACAGTGACATCCAGCCCTGAATTAAAGGCTACCCCTTTGACCCAGAGCAACGTATCACTATCAGCCAATGACAGCCAGAAACGATTCTCCTCTACCCGCAATAACACAGGGTCGTTGAGGATGCCACCATCCTCATCCACAATCATGACATAGCGACATTGACCAACTCGAAACTTAGATAAATTACGCGGTGTCAACATGCGTACTAACGTAAAGGCGTCAGGGCCAGTAATTTCGACTTGGCGTTCCGACCCTACATCCCAGAGCGTGACATCATTGACCAGCGACCAATAATCAGTCACCGGATCAACATAATAGAGCGGCATGTACATATGATTATATACGGAATAGGCTTTTGCCCCGTACCGCTGTGTCGCATCAAAAAAAGGCGACTTGCGGATACGTGGCGTAAGAGGCAGCGATAAGATTGAATTTGTCTGCGTTGACATTTCGATTCCTTCTATGTTTGATTTGAAAATAACCTCATATAAGGCTATGTACGGGGTATCTTAATGCATATTGCTACAAAACAAAAAAGCCGACAATGACATCTTTCAAATCATTGCTGGCTTTGGTATAATTTCAAATAATTGAGGATATTAAGTTTGATAGCACAGGTCATCCAAGCTGGAATAGATATTCATAAAGGAGGACAAATCATGACACAACTTCTAGATCAAACAATGAATGAAGTCTACAAATTGCCACCGGAAAAGCAGGATATTATTGCTATTGTGATACTGGATCAACTTCAAAAAGAAAACAAATGGAACGATGTATTTGTTGCGTTAGCTGATAAACTTGCTCAGTTGGCACAGACGGCTAGAAGCTATGTAAAAACATACACTACAAATGAACAAGATTCAGAGCCAGTTACTAAATTAGACTTAGCCAATGAGCCGTTTGTTGGCATGTGGAAAGACAGAGAAGAGATGAAAGATAGTACAGCGTGGGTCCGAGAAGTGCGCCAAACACAGTGGAGAAGCAGAGCATGAGTCGCCAAGTCATTACTGATACAGACATCCTTATTGATATCAGCTATAAAGTGCCCGAAGCTATAACATGACTCTGCTGAAAAAAGTCCGACTTCTATAGAATTTGATGATTTCTACCACTGGTAAGAAGTCGGACTTTTGGGTGATTTTGACCTTTTTGCAGCAGAGTCATAACACAATACCAGTGAAAGAACGTTAGGTCTGTTCGTTTCAACCTGCTTTAGGGTGAAACGAACACAAAATAAGAATAAGGTAATTGGGTAGTGATGGGGAGAGAAAGGAGGTATAATAGAG
>JBCCFC010000583.1:0-8379 GCA_039029935.1 Chloroflexota bacterium | reverse complement strand
TGATGAGTGATGAGTGATGAGTGATGAGTGGACAATCAACTTTCAACTTTCAACTTTCAACTTTCAACTTTCAACTTTCAACTTTCAACTTTCAACTCTTTAACCTGCAACTTGAAAAAATATGTTAAAACTACTACTCATCGGTCTTGGCGGGTTTGTCGGGGCGATTTTGCGTTATGTCACGGGCAGTCTTGTGACGCAGCTATTGCCCAATTTGGCGTTTCCTTATGGGACATTTGTCGTCAACATCATTGGTTGCTTACTGATTGGCGTTTTGACTCGTTTGACAGAACTGAGTCCCGAATTGTTGGCGCAACAGAATTGGATTGGACAGGCTCTTTTGAAGCCAGAGATACGCGCACTTATATTTATCGGGTTTCTGGGCGCATTTACCACCTTCTCTACCTTTAGCAATGAAGGGTTGGCTCTCTTGCAAAAGTCGCGTTTTGATGTCGCCTTGCTCTATGTCGGTGGTAGTGTATTTGTGGGGTTAGCTGCTGTATGGCTTGGAAGACAAATAAGTTTTTAACGGTGGAATAACGGTGGAATGACAATGAAAAAAATGCCACAACCCATTCCCTATCAAGGAAGCAAACGCAACCTTGCCCATAAAATCCTCCATGTGTTGCCTGCATCAATTGATCGTTTGGTCGAACCTTTTGCTGGGTCCGCAGCTATCTCGGTGCGCGCTGCCTATACCCAACAGGCAAAACGATTTCATCTCAACGATCTCAATCAGCCGTTGATGACCTTGATGCAAAAAATTATCAATACACCCGATGAAATTGCTGATGCCTATGAGCAGCTCTGGCATCAGCAATTGGGCAATGAGCGGGCTTTCTATAATGAAGTCCGCGATAAATTTAATCAAACGCACGAACCAGACCTTTTTCTGTATTTGCTGGCACGGTGTGTCAAGGCGGCTGTACGCTATAACTCAAATGGTCAATTCAACCAAGGTCCAGACAATCGGCGGCGCGGGCGAACACCCCAGAAAATGCGCCAGGATATTTATGCATTTTCGGAACTGTTGCAAGGACGGACCGATGTCTCTAGTGTCAACTATGCCAGCATTTTTGAATCGATTGACCCTATTTCGGACGTTGTTTATATGGACCCACCCTATCAGGGGACATCAACAGGCCGAAACCCGCGTTATTATAGCGGTATTGACTTTACGGGTTTGGTTGATTTTTTGACAAAATTAAATCGACAGGATGTGATGTTTGCATTAAGTTATGATGGGCGCAAAGGTACAAAAACCTATGGTCAAAAGTTACCAGATTCTTTGGAATTGACACATTTTGAGATTGATGCAGGACGGTCGACCCAATCGACGTTGCTGGGCGGGAAGGAGATGACTGTTGAATCACTCTATCTTTCACCAGCATTGGTTGCTCAAGTGGATCAAAACTTATTCACTCAAGCGGTCTCTGACAAGCTGGAAGAATCCTTTAGCCAAACTGACAATAATAAGATTTATGTTAAATTAAAATTATTAATTGAGAGAATTCATGAAAACTGATCTATCATTTCTACAATCCACAGACACACCCACCCGCTTCATCCAACAACTTCAGTTCATCCTCGAACTCGATAAGTTGAAGGATGTCATCCGGCGCTCGAAGTTGATGTCGGTAGACCGCTTTGAAAACTCAGCCGAGCATAGCTGGCATCTGGCGATGATGGCGATGGTCTTTGCCGAGTATGCCGATGAACCCATCGATATTTTGCGTGTGCTCAAGATGTTGTTGGTGCATGATATCGTGGAGATTGATGCGGGGGATACGTATCTGTATGATGCAGCCGGGGCAGTGGATAAACTGGCACGTGAGCAGCAGGCTGCGGCTCGACTTTTTGGGCTGCTGCCAGAGGAACAAGCCACAGAGTTTACCGCGCTGTGGGAAGAATATGAAGCCAAGGAGACAGCCGATGCGCGCTTTGCCAATGTCATGGACCGCACGATGCCGTTGATGCATAATTTCTTTGCGGAGGGTGAAATGTGGCAGAAAAACAAGGTAACGGTTGAGCAGGTGGAGGCTAGAGGCATCCCGAAGCCCGGTGGTGCGGATCAACTGCGAGCCGTTGCGCAGGCGTTTATTGCTGAAGCAGTGAACCGAGGCTATCTTGAGCGGTAATCTGTTCCAAGTCTGCGAGTGTACGGATGAGTTGTGCCAATTTCGTTTTCCGCTAGTTCGACCGTTGGATGGACAGTTCGATGGGCGTCAACCATGTCCGCTCTGTGGTCATACAACCATCGTTGCCAGCGAACGCACTCATCAGCCTGATGAAGGGGTGGCATTAAATATACCTGCTTCATCAACACAGCCACACATCGAAGGGGTACTCGATAACATCCGCAGCCTCTACAACGTCGGTTCACTGTTTCGTACAGCCGATGGTGCAGGGTTTCAGGCTTTGCACCTTTGTGGCATCACACCGACACCGGATAACCCTAAATTGCGCAAGACCGCTTTGGGCGCAGAGTCATTCGTCGCTTGGCACTATCATCGCAATGCCCTTCATGCTGCCCACGCATTGCTGGAACAGGGATATGTTCTGTGGGCGTTGGAACAGACACCAACGGCAGTTTCATTGTTTGATTGCGCTATGTTGCTCAACCATCCACAGGAAAAGATTGCCCTGATTGTCGGCAACGAGGTCACGGGTGTCGACCCTGATCTGCTTGACCTGTGTAGCCAGTCTTTGTTTATCCCCATGCGGGGGGGGAAACAGTCACTTAATGTGGCGACCGCGTTTGGCATCGCTGCGTATGTGCTGATCGAAGAGTTGAAGGGTTCTCAAGATGTCCTCGCCTATCATGCACCAAGGAAAATCAATCATTAATTTGTGAATTGTTGAATTGTTGAATTGGTGAATTGTTAATGGTTGATAGGAAGTGTACTTAATGAAGCCTTACTGCCCTGTAAGTTCACGATATAAAAATCGGGTCAAATGACAGAATAGAAATATCAAATCCGTGATATACTGAATAATACGCAATCAGGCAACCCAACAATTTAGGACGAGAGGAAGGCAGTTGAACAATGTCTATGGAACAATGGATGCATCGTTGCAAGCACAGTAATAAACATAGCAGTGATAAACATAGCAGTGATAAACATAGCAGTGATAAACAGAACAGCAACACAGAGTACGGCTTGAACAGACATAAGCCTTTGGGGAAAATGCCGTTGACCCGAAAGTTTGCATGGATTGTTCTTTATATGGGCTTCTGTCTCCTGTTTTTTTTGATTGGCACATCTGCCCCAAGTGCTTATACGCCTCAACTGTATGCACACCAAGAAAATTCGCATAGCCATAGCAAGTTGCCACATAGCATAAACATCACCGACATACACACTGAGATTCCCTCTGTGATGCACTCTGACACGGTGATTGAACCGCTCTTGCCCCAAATCAACGAAGAAACTTTAATGGCTTTGCTACAGCCATTAACAGGGGAAGCCTCGGTCACATTACAGGGACTCTACCACCCAATCCACCATGAAGCAACGACAACCACGCTGGAAACCCGTTATACCTTTGCTGATCAAATTGTGGATGCCGAAACCTTTCTCTATCAATACTACGCAGAACGCGGTTTGAACGTGACCTACGCTGATTGGTCCTATGACTTCTTTGGTACAACCTACACGGGGCGCAATGTTGTGGCCGAGATTCCTGGGGTATTGCATCCGGAGCGCATTTGGGTTGTGGGGGCGCATTTTGATGCACAATCTGAGTTGCCGCGCGTGAATGCACCGGGGGCAGATAACAACGCAACCGGAACAGCGGCGGTGATGCTGTTGGCTGAGATTTTGTCTGAGCTAGACTTTGCCGATACCGTGCGTTTTGTGCATTTTTCGGCAAGCGAGCAGGGGCAATGGGGCAGCAGCAGCTATGTGCAGCAGCTTGAGTCTGATGGTAACAGCACAGGTGATAGGACTGTGCTAGGCTATATCAATTTAGATGCGATTGGTTGGGATGGTGATGATGATCGCGTGGTGGACATTCATGCAGGCACAGATGAATCCTCCTATAAATTGGCGCAATTGTTTGCTCAGATTAATGAGGACTATCGAGTTGAGCTAACCACTGAACTCTATCGCTTTGATGCCAACCGCGAATCGGATCATGCCGCTTTCTGGGATGCAGGCTATGCCGCTATTTGGGTGACACAGAACAGCACAGGACCGACACAGGACGTCAACCCCGCCATTGGTAGCCAAGCGGATACCATCGAAAAGCTCAATTTTGACTATATGGTGGGTATTGCCCGTACCACATTGGCAACAGTCGCCCAGTTGGCAGGCGCGCAGCCTGCGGGCAGTCTTCAAGGGTCAACCTCGCTACCCGATGTCAGTGCGATTCTGAATATTCCCCTTTTGCCCGATGATTTAATGCCTGTTGTCGGCGGTACAGATGATGTGGATGATCCCGTCAGCAGCACGATTCCGGCAGTAGAAACAGCAACGCCCACAGCAACACTCGCTGAGACAAGTTGCGAAAATATTCTTATCAATCCCCATTTTGAAGACCCCATCGTCAACGATGCCAACAACCGGTCATGGGAATTTGGTACAACCTTCTATCCGGCCATGCGTAGCGATCAACAAAGCTACAACGGCGCATGGTCATTGCGCATGGGGGTCCCGTCATACACCCGCAACCGCTTTACCCATTCATCGGCATGGCAGCGTGTGACATTGCCGGCAGACTGGCAGTATGTCATCTTTAAATATTGGTTTTATTTAGATGCTGACTATGCCGAGGTCGAGAATGAAGAGGCTGATGTAGAGACAGGCACAGATAGTGAGACAGACACCGGGACAGAGACAGAGACAGACACCGGGACGATGGACCCCATTATTGTGGTTGGTGAAGATTACCGCACAGTGCAGGTCTTGAATGATGAATATCGCCTGTTACGCACACTGGAACATTCGGCCATCACCACCCGTGGGGCATGGGCGCAGCGGACCTTTGACCTCAGTGACTATCGTGGGCAGACAGTTCATCTCTACTTTAATGTATACAATGATGGTGACGATGCCCAGATATGGGGCTATGTTGACGGTGTCACGCTCTCCTCCTGCCAGAATGTGGATGTACCGGATTTGCCAACACCGACCCCGATACCAACAACAGCGACACCAGAAGAGCCTGTAGTCGTTCCACCAACCGCGACACATACGCCGACCCCAACATCGACTGCTTCATCAACCGCGACACCCACATTGACACCGACCCCTACACCAACGGATACACCACTGCCCCCACAGCAGGACATCATTCTGCCGGAACCTCCCTTGCCAACATCTGAGATGACACCGACACTGCGCCCCTCACCCACACCGATTCCATCCCCACAAGAAGGCGTTGATTTGGTGGCGCACAAATTGGAGATTACCCAAGGGGTGCAGGACCTGCACAATAGTGTTCGCCTTGTGGCTCAAAAACGCACCTTTATCCGTTTTCACGCGTACTCCAACAGCGATGACCCAGAGAGCAACGCCGCCAATGGCGACCGCCGCAATGGGACCTACTGGACCACTGCGCACCTGACCGTGATTCATGAACACGATGGTGTGCGTACTGAAAGTGTGCTTGCACCCATCAACCAAGGGGGTGCCATTGCTGTACGCGCCAAGCCTAACCGTGATGCGCTGGATCATGCCTTTCTCTTTGAGTTGCCCACCAAGTATACCGAGGGTAATATCACACTGATCGGTACGCTCAACCCTGACCAATCTATCAACGAAGTAGATGCTGACAACAACCATGCCAACAACACAATCACAACATCCCATGCCTTTGAAACCGTCCCGCCGCTGACATTAGTGCTTGTCGGCATTGGCTATAACGACGACATCTACCCCTCCGAATTCCACCGCAACCAACTGGTCAACTGGCTGCGTATGGCCTACCCCATCAGCCAAATCAATGTCATCCATCGCCAAGACTACTGGTCAGCGGGGTTGCCAACCTGTGGCAAGCTCAATGCCTATCTGGGAGCCAAACGCATCTGGGATATCCAAAACGGGCTTGTGCCACCCGATGCGCGCTACTATGCCTTGGTCGATGACCGCGAAGGCTTTATGCGTGGCTGTGTTGATAGCTCACCTGCATGGGTTGGTTCTGGCCCAACAGGGGCGTCATTCTGGACATGGTGGGACATTGATGGCAGCTATGGCGACTGGTATGCGGGGCATGAGTTGGGTCACGCCTATGGAATTCTTCATGCCAATGGCTGCGATGCCACCTCGCGCAACAGCACCCATCCCCATCCCAACGGGCGCATCAGCACGGCCAAATATGGTGATGATGCGGTCTATGGCTTTAACCTAGAAACCAAGCAAATTTATGGTCCGGGGTGGCACGATGTCATGACCTATTGTCCCTATATGTGGAATAGCGACCACTCCTACACCACACTGCTGGACCTGTTCCAAGACATGCCCGCGATGCGCACACGCCATCAGCAAACCATGCGTAGTCAACCTGTGCGCACCGACCGTCTGTTGATTACAGGGGCATTTAATCCCAAAATAGAGCGACTAGAGGTGGAAACCATCTTTACCATTCCCGATGCCATTGACCCTGACCTCTTTGTCCCACAAATTACCCATCACGAGCATGACCCTGATCTGGACTATGACCATGACCATGTGGGCGAGACCTATTTTGTGGTCTTCCGCGATGCACAGGGCAATGAACTTCAGCGGATTCCTGTCACCACACAGATTGCCCATGCGGGTCCCGTGCCAGATGAATTAAAAGGAGACCATGAAGAGGTACTAAGTCGGCTCAACTTGGTTGTCCCCACCGTACCCGGCACAACCAGCATCGAATTTATCAGCGCCGATGGAGAGAGCCATAGCCACCATAAACGCCATGCCCCAACGACCATCACGGCGGGTCCCGCCATCCCCGAAGTCACACTCCTCTATCCCAATGGTAACGAGACCTTTGCCAACGAGCCAGTTGTCGTGCGTTGGTTTGCCGAGGATGCCGATGACGACCCGCTGACCTTTAATGTCGAATACAGTGCTGACAATGGCGAACATTGGGAGATGCTCACACAGTTTATCACCACCACCAGCGTCGAAATCCCTGCAAACAACCTCACGGGCAGTTCACAGGCACTCTTCCGTGTCCACGCCAGTGATGGTATTAACAGTGCGCATGACCAATCAGACCAGCCTTTCACCTTCCTCAAGCCACAGCCTGATATCGACATTAACACACTTGCCAACCAAGTTGTGCTGGAAAATCAAACAGTGGCATTGCAAGGGTCGGCCTACAATGTCGAAGTTGGCACGGTGGCCGCTGACCAAGTACAGTGGTTTTCCAATATCGATGGGCTGCTGGGCGAAGGCGAGCAACTCAGTACCGCTGACCTGAGTGTGGGGGAACACAACATCAGCTTCCAGGCCATTGACGATGCGGGGAACATTGTCTCTGACACCATCCAAATTGTGGTGGTGGATGATGCCATGACCCGGACGGTTGAGAACGATTTGGTGGCGGGTCCGCCTGCGCTGGTCATCGACCCACTCAACGGCGAAAATAGCAAACGTGTCTCTGTCGATAACCTCAACGGTGGTGAGTCGCTCCGTTGGGATTTGGTTGTGGGGCAACCTTGGCTGAAGGTAAGCAAACGTGCGGGTACAACGCCCGATGACTTCACCATCACCTATGGCGACATCAGCAAGCTGGAGACGGGGACCCACAGCACCTTAGTGACGATCTATAGCACGGACCTGCCCGAAGAAGAGATTGACATTCGTGTGTCAATTCGGATTGAGGTTGATGAAACCGAACGGGCGGCGATGGCCGATGCACTGATGGTGGATATGCCCGATGTGTTGCTTGATTTTACGCAGCCGTTTCCCACAGAAACCGAAGCCAATGGTGAAGCCGCACCCATCTATATGTTGACCAGTGACACAACCGTCATCCCCAATGCAGCACACAGACCACAGGTAGTGACCGTCATCGCCATTGACAACCAGAACGTGTTCCAGACGATTGACTGGACCGCTACCAGCAACGTGCCGTGGATTCAACTGACCAATGATGCTGGCAGTACAGACGACACGTTGCGGTTTGTCACCGATGTCAACGACCTGTCCGATGGTACACATTCGGGCATTATCCAGCTCTATACACCTGCTGCCCCCAATGATTTGGTGGAGATTGATGTGGTGGCGGTTGTGCCGAGTGTACATTATCGATTCTTGCCTGTGGTGACGCGATAAGAGAGTGAAGAGTGAAGAGTGAAGAGTGAAGAGTGAAGAGTGAAGAGTGAAGAGTGAAGAGTGAAGAGTGAAGAGTGAAGAGTGAAGAGTGAAGAGTGAAGAGTGAAGAGTGAAG
>JBCCFC010000582.1:0-8382 GCA_039029935.1 Chloroflexota bacterium | reverse complement strand
CAGGAATGATAAATGCCCACCATTTCATGAAATTGTGGGCATTTATCATTCCTGTGGACCTATCTACCGACACAAATTATCGCAACAAAATCGGCTTGCGCTGCTCCACATACGCTTGCAGAGCCTCATCAATCGCCGGGTCAAAAGCAGGCTGTTGATATTCACGCAGCATCTGCTTATACCGCTGATTGGCCTTTTCATAGATATCCACCGAACCATTCAATATCCAGTTTTCGGCAGAATCATAGTCAAATACATCGGAGCGGTGGAAGGCTGTCTTGAAGTGACGCATGGTGTGGTCCGTGCCAAGGTGATGACCACCCGGCGGGACTTCATGGATAACGGCATCCATCGCCCACTCATCTTCATCCCAGTTGATGCCTTTGAGATAGGTGGCGTACATGCCAAGCAATTCACAGTCGAGTACAAATTTTTCGTAGCCTGCCGCCAACCCCGCCTCTAGCCAACCTGCGGCGTGAAGGATAAAGTGTGGCTGTACAAACATCGAGGGCATCATTGACATCACGCTTTCATAGGCAGCCTGAGCGTCGATAATCTTAGAACTGGCATAGGCCCCCGCCGCACGGAAAGGCAGTCCATAATGGCGTGCCAACTGACCGCTTAAATACAAGGCGAGTTGGCTCTCCGGCGCACCAAAGACAGGCGCACCACTCTTCAGATCAATCACGGCTTGGAATGAACCATAGATGCTGGGGTTGCCTGGGTTGACCATCTGCGTCAACACAATGCCCGCCAGCACTTCGGCGTTAAGCTGTGCAACTGTGCCCAAAATCGAGACAGGACCCATCGCGCCAGAGAGGATAAAGGGTGTGACATTGACGATTTGGTTATTCTGCGCATAGGCAATGAGTAGACTCAACATGCGGTCATCGAGCCGACGTGGACTGCTCACATTGACGATACAGTGCAGATAATGCTTGGTGCGCATGGCCTCTTCACCCACCGCAATCTTCATCATATTGAGGCTATCGACTCCTGTCTCGCCTGTATGATAGACCCCCATCATGGCCTTATCTGTATATTGAAAATGGGTATACATCAACTCCAGATGACGATAGGCAATGGGAATATCGCTGGAAACGACAATCTCCGCTCCGCTGGTGTGTATATAGGGGGACATGTGAGCTAATTTGAGAAAGTCGATCATGTCTGCATGGACCGATTCGCGCCGCCCTCGATCACGGTCGACGGCAAACGGTGGACCGACAACGGGGGCAAAGCAGACATAGTTGTCGCCAATCACAACATCATGCTGTGGGTTGCGTGCTGACCATGTAAATGATGACGGTGCTTTGGCGATGTATTCCATCACCAGTTCACGGTCAAAGTAGGCGATGTCATCCACAACCTTGACGCCATGTGCGCGTAGAATTTCCTGCGCCTCATCATAGTAAAAGGCGATGCCACCCTCTTCTAAAATTTGCATAGATTTGTCATGGATCAGTTGAAGTTGCTCATCATTGACAATGTTGTAGGTGGGGAGATTGGAGCGGGGTTGCGGCAGAAACACAGTTGATTCTGGTGTTTGTGCGTTGACACGTCGTTGTGTGCGCGCTCGGCGTCGCTCCTCGCGACTTTGATTTTTTGTGTTCATCTTGTATCACAGCTTCCATAGCTAAGAATTTATTGTATTTGTTACTGCTCTGAAGAAGATCAGATGCAGATTGCGGGATTATATCATTGACCACCTAAAAAGTCAGATAGTGATTCTCATTCAAAGAGCTTTCTGTACCGAAAATTACGACCCATCTGTCGATAATACGATTATTTTTAACGCTCTCAAAAAATCTCTAATTTTGGTTACGGAATTTAGTAAAATTTGGTGTTTATAGTAGATAGAGATCGTGCGCAGCTAAGGCTTTTAGGACAATTGAATTGGACCAATCTAGCTGTTGGTTAGACTGTATTCTGTCACTAATCAAGTTTTTAGCTCTACTTATCAAAACTAGTGAATCACTTTGTAAAGGGGAGAACAATGATTCAAAACATCAAAAAATGGCTGACTATGCTCTTATTGACGCTAATACTCCTAGCTTGGGGTGTGTACCAGATACAAGCGTCGGGACTGCATACCAGTAAATTACAACAGAATAATACACTCATCATTGGAACTGAGAGTATCCAAGCTGGAAACAATGGTTCGATTGATGTTTTTCTCGATAATGCAGATGCAGTTGCCTCAGTACAGCTTGAGATTAGCTATAACAGAAATAGTGGAATCACATTTACAGGTGTAAATACCACAGAACGCACATCAGGATTCGATACATTCTTCAATGAAAGTATGTCTGGATCAACCATTAATGTCACTATTCTTATTTATAACCTATCAAGTTTAACTATAGCTGCGGGGAATGAATCAATCCTAAAGCTTGATTTCACAACAAATGAGGAGGTTGGCACAACAACTCTCATTATTGATGACGTATTGTTGTCAAATAGTAGTGGAGATGCATTGTCAGTGTCCGGCATAGACGGGAGTATCACTATTAATAGCGTTGTTACGCCAAATCCTACGACTACCAACTCTCCTACACCTACTTACGTCTATACTCCCACCCCATTCCCCGTAAGACTATCAATTCCTACCCAATCACCTATTGTAGGAGATATAAGTGGCGATGGGAATATAACTCCTTGGGATGTCGTGATGATAGCTCAATTAGCAGATACATGCCAAGGAATGGACACATACAATAACAAAGGAGATATCAATGGAGATGGATGTATAACAGAGCAGGACGCAGTTATAGTTGCAGAATACAGTATACGTATAGGACCAATGCCGACAGCAACGCCTACGCCCACATTTGTTAGTATACCTTTCACAATGTTAGGAGATACAAACCGAGACAGACAAGTTGATATTCAAGACTTTGTTACACTCTCTAGAACATATCTTACGTGCCAAGGTATGGATAGCTATTATTCAGGTGCGGATTTAAATGAAGATGGTTGTGTAGATGACATAGATTTTTCAATATTTGAGAACAATTTTGATAGTCTGACATCCAACGACAACTGCTCTCTAGCTACTCTAATACAGCCCAAAAACACATCCCTGACCTATACTTTCCAACATGCCAACGACAATGACTGGCTCACCTTCATCGCACCGTCTAATGGCATATACGAAGTTGAAGTCCATGTTCCTGATAACTCAAATGCAGATGTAGACCTTGCCTATTTTACAGCTTGTGATACAGATACCGTCGATACATGGCGCGCAGCTTTTGCTCCCGGTGTCAAACTCGATATTGCAGCTCAAGCAGGCCAACAATTCTACCTCCAACTCACCAATGCTGACGGCAATGTCTTCGGTCCTGATGTCACCTATCAGGTGTCGATACGTAAGCTATCAGATGAACGACCCACTGGCGCAACAATTATTCTTGCCGGGCGACTGAGAGCCAATGATGAGCTACAGACAAATATCAATCGTATCGCTCAAAAAGTCCATGGGGTGTTCAGAAGTAAAGGGGTTCACGAAGACGATATTCTTTTTCTCTCTACGGACCCAGAATTGACTGGTCATGACAACATGGCAACTGTTGCCAACCTACAGACAGGTATTACACAGTGGGCACGTGAACGAGTCAATAGCCAGCAAGCTCTGACCCTAGATCTTATTGATCATGGCGAGCGAGATATC
Organism: Chloroflexota bacterium; assembly: GCA_039029935.1. Classification (GTDB taxonomy): domain Bacteria; phylum Chloroflexota; class Anaerolineae; order Caldilineales; family Caldilineaceae. The sequence goes on along the minus strand of JBCCFC010000582.1, from coordinate 4,709 downwards.
TTTTACATTGATGATGTCAATGGTGAGTACATGACGACCAATGAACTTGATACATGGCTAAACGAGTTAGAAACTGCTGTACCTGATTTGCTCACCAACGTCATCGTTGAAGCATGTCACTCCGGTAGTTTTATTGACCGTCTGAATAGCAGCATCAGCAAACCCAATCGTCTAATCATTACCTCCACCAGCGTCGAATCGGACGCCTACACATCTATTTCCGGTATTCAGTTCTCGGATGCATTTATTACACAATTGCATCAAGGCAACCATTTTGCCACAGCCTATTGGCGCGCCAAAGCATATGCACAGATTATTTCCCCTTATCAAGAACCTTGGCTGGATGGGAATGGCGATGGTACACCTGGTGAGCCAGAGGATATATATGTTGCAGGGTTACGTGGCCTTGACTATGCGGACCCAGCAAGGACTCGCAATGATAGTCGTATCAAATGGCCTCCCTACATTGCTGATGCACAGCCACCCATTATTATGAATCAATATGGTAACTTCCAAGTTGAAGTTCGCGATGATCGAGGCGTCGAAGATGTCTGGGCAGTAATTTATCCGCCCAATTATGAACCAAATGGTATACTCAACGAGTTTGGTGTGCCGGAGCGCATCTCACTCCAACCTCGGACGGACCTTGGTGAGAATATCTACGATGGTGGCTATAGAGGCTTTCGTCAGGCTGGTGAGTATCGTGTGATTATCCAGGCAATCGATATAGATGGCTTAATTGCACAGCCTGTAGTATTCACGCTGGATGTTACCAATGAAATGATTGGTGAGGCGACCCAACGCACTTTCTTGCCTATGGTGAGTCGTTAAGAAGAATTGTAACACAGGTGAAAATAGACTATTTGAGGCGGCTCTGGTCAAACCAGATCTCGAATATGTGGAATTGTTGGTCAAATAACATGACGGAGGCACAGAACAAATTAATCTGTGCCTCAAGCTACCCACACTAATCTCTTTCTGGCCGTAAAGGGTTTGCCCAATGTCCACTCACATCCTCACCCGATACAATCACGCCTTTTAGATTCCAATCCATCTCCGCACGGACATCGGCGGCACAATACCGCAACGTCAATCCACAGCGGCGACGCTCAGAGGCGTTGGCATCAGAGCCATGCAGAAGCAAATCACTGTGCATCGACATTTCACCTGCATTGAGTTCATCATAAACACGTGTGCCATATTGCTCGGCATCCACAACTGTCTGGTTCAGCACATTGTTTTCGTCTTCCTCGCTCAACATGTAAGTCAAGTGTCCATAGTTGTGTGACCCGGCCAAGAAACGCATACAGGCATTCTCAGTGTCAGCATTGTCAATGGCGAGCCACACCGTTACGGTCTTTGATGGTGACATGGGCCAAAAGCTGGCGTCCTGATGCCATGAAACCGTCTTTCCATCACGGGGCATTTTGCAGAAATAATGCGATCCCCAGCCGATGACATTATCGCCAAGAATGTCCTTGACATGAGCAACAATCTTCGGGTGTGTAATCAAGTCATAGACACGGCCATACGTCAAATGCGCCGTGCTAATCGAGTAGCTGTCTCCCCCTTGTGCCATGACCTCTGCTAGCAACGCGTCAAAATATCGGCGGTTGTCATCGGCTTCGGCTTCATCAAAAATGCGAATACCTTTGACGTAGCCATCCTCGTTATACGCGGCAACTTGCGCTGCTGTTAATGCCTGCGGGTTCGTCACCGTACTAGGATGAAAACGCAGGTCGCGCTCGACACTGGTTACATCATCAGGAACCGCTTGAAATTGTGGTGTTGTATCCATCATCTTGATTTTCTCCTTGTATTATAGTTGACCGTCGAGTTGTGTCCCCAAAATCGAATCCAGATAGCCCGGTTCATCATAACGAGCCAGCGACAGTGGTTTGGTATAGCTGGGCATCTCTGTTTGACCAGCAACCCACGCCGCCGCCAACTCACCCGCTGCACAGCCCGCCATTGTGCCAAAACCAGAGAGTGCGCCGACGATAAAGACTCCTTTGATATTGCCCAGTGGGTCCATCGGCCCAATTAGCGGCAGGTTTTCTTCGGTACGTGGATAGTACCCCGCATAGTGGACGACTGGCTTGGGTAGTCGCTCAACGTAGTGGCGTAATCCTGGCACGAGTCGGCTGGCGCCCCGCAACATCAAGTCGGGAAACTCCTCCATGATAGGTGGCTCCCACAATGGATCTTCCGGTGTGCGGTTGATGGCCCAGCCCAGTTTAATCCACTCACTGTCCTCGCCACCTTCTGGTTTGATGTGCAACCCACCAGGGAATTCATCCAACAAGTGGCTCAGTACACTATCGCTAGCTAGCTCTGCCCGCTCTTGATCGGACCACTCCAAGTGTTGTGAATCCATAAAAATGGTGAAGGGGGCATTGCGTGGGATGACGCTATGCACATCGCGGATGGCAATCTTTTGCTGCAAAACGGATGACATGGGCAGGTCAATGTCTAGCATGGCGGCGATGTGGGACGCAAATGGTCCTGCGGCGTTGACAAAGGCGCGTGTTTCAATGCGTTCACGCATACCATCAACGACCACATCAACAGCACTGACACCCTGTGCATCATGTAGAATCGCCACAACTTCACCACGTACCTCTTGGACACCGAGTGTTTTGGCCTCATCAAGCATGTACACACCCAACTGCTGTGCGCTGATTGCCCCACCCTGCCGTGCATGAATCACCACTTGGGCATCATGCGTCAAGTGTGGAAACACCTGCTGAATCAACTCGCTATTGACCAAAATATCTGCGCCATCCGGCTCGTTTTTGTAGCCTTGATTGGTCGGTGGCGTATACAGCGTGTCCCGTCCATCAACACCAGCATGGGTACGGATAGGACCAATATCAAGCTGGCGGTGATGGTCGATGTATCCGTGAATGTCCATCCCCGAATTACAGGAAACATAGACATAACCCCGCCGCTCCATGTTGAAGACGTTGCCGGATTGATCGGCCAATGCATCCATCAAGACGATGCTACGGTTCATGAATTGGGCCATGACATTGCTCGGCCACCAATTGCGGTAATTTTCACCCGACTTGGCCGTCGTTTGCATCAACGGTGGATGCTTGTCGATGATAAGGACGTTATGAATGCCCTGTTGCTGTGCCAGATAATAGGCGGTAGCAACACCCGCAATGCCCGCCCCGCAGATGACAACATCGGCTGACTTCTGGTTCATGTTATTGCACTTCGTCAACGCCCTGCACGGCAATAAACTGTGCCGTGGCAGCCCCCTCACGCTTCAATTTGGCCTCACCATATTCTGGTGAATGATAAAATGCCTGTGCTTGTTCAAAGCTGGGGAACTCGACAACGACAACGCGGTCGGTCTCCTCTGGCCCCTCCAGCGTCACCGTGTTATGACCACGCGCAATAAACTTGCCACCATATTTGGCGATGGCATCTGGTGTCAACTTCATATACTCTTTGTATTGCTCCATGTCAGTCACGTTGACCCTTGCAATCACATAACTTGCCATTAGGTTCTCTCCTTGTATGGAACCGCAAATAAGCGGTCATTTCTGTTTAGACACATTTGAGATATTGTAGCATAGAGCTTGAATTTGACAAGCGTGTGAAGGGTGGTGTTATTCACAGTGTTGAATGACGAGACTGCGAACTGAAAAGTTAGTGTTTATGATGAACCAAGGACAGTATCGCAGGTTGGCTACCTGCGCCACAGATAACCAATCTGTGTTACTGGCTTTAAGTATCGCAGGTTGGCTACCTGCGCCACAGATAACCAATCTGTGTTACTGGCTTTATACTTTCCTATTCAGCCAAAAAGGGGATTGAAAACGATGTGCAATTCACACATCGTTTTCAATCCCCTTTTTGGTTGACCAAGTTTATCCGGCTATCCTGCACGGGGCCACAACATACGGCTCGTCATTGCGTTGGTTGGGCCTTCGGGCGGTGAACACAAACACTATGTCTACAAGCGAGACTCGATACCCACCACCCAAAGGTCCAAAATTCGCAATTGTAACCTCACGCAGCATAACAGCTAAGTCTATGATACGCTATCACCACTTCGGTGACAGCAACCAATCAACTTTCCACCGTCTAGCGGACAACAAATGGCAAGAAGTACTGTTGACTTGCTTGGCCTGGCTCATCAATCACATCCAACCCGGTTGGCGTCAAGATGGTCACATTATTCCCGACAGCGGCTGGCACTTGGGTCGTAACACCATCGTCTGCGTTCAAGCTCACGGTTGGTGCAGCGATGGATTCTGTGGCCTCTTCGCTCACCACAACGGCAAACACAGCTTGCATCAGCCCGCCTGGCGGCACATTACCAATGTTGATGACATAGACATCTTGGTTGGCTGCACGGCTACCGCTTAACATCCAACCCTCGGTGCTGCTTGCTGCATCAAAGGTCGTGTTGGCTGGTAACGTTGCAGAGAGCATGGCGTTCTCGATCACGTCACGGCTGTTGTTACGACCAGAGATGTTGTAGAAGACTGTCTCACCCGGCACAGTCTGCATTGGGCTGGCCTGCATAGAGATGTGCCGGTGCTGTGCGGCACGGCCTTCAAGAACAAGGGTGTGCAGGCGCTGCTCGACGCTGTTATTGATTACCTGCCCGCGCCGCCTGACGTGCCGGCCATTCGCGGTCTCGGGCCGAAAGACGAAGAGGTCGAGCGCCACCCTGATGACGACGAGCCTTT
>JBCCFC010000581.1:0-8390 GCA_039029935.1 Chloroflexota bacterium | reverse complement strand
CCATAGGCTAGAATGCCTTCACCCGTGACATCGTTGGTGACCGAAACTGGCACAGTAAAACTACCACCAGGCGAACTCACTGCATCTGTTGGGATGAAGACACCAATGCCGGGACCCTGGACAGTAAAGCCATTGCTTTCGGTGGCAGTGTCTACGCCTGCAGTTACGGTTACATCACGTGGTCCCGTGGTCGCCGCTGCACCAATGCTGATAGCAGCAGAGAGTGTGGTGGCGTTGACAACCGAATGACTGCTGACCGTGACCCCCGCGCCAAATGACACATTGGTTGGTGCGTTGGTGTTCCAGTCTACATTGCTGCCCGTAATCTGTACAGCGAGTGTCTCGCCTTGGGTGCCACGATTGGGTGAAACCAAGGTGATATCTGGCTCTGTCCCTGTGATGGTGATAGCACCATCCACACCAGAGGCAGACAATGCACCACCACTGCTGTCAGAGAGCAGTACCGTGTCGGCCACGAGAGCCGTCGTGCCTGTGGCAGTGACGTCGGTTGTGAAGCCGAGTGCCAGCACTGCACCATTACCTGCAGCGATAGTTGAGCCTGTCAGGTTGAACATCAAAATGGTCACGGTCGTGGTTGCTCCAGCGGTGTTTTCGCTAAAGTTGGTCTGGAACCCTGTAGCACGTCCCGTTGCGCTGACGCCTGTGAGCGTGACGCCATTGCCGTTATCATAGCTGATTTCAATCTGCGCTGAGGCAACCGCATCGTTATTATTGAGCGAGATGTCAACCGAACCAGATGCGCCTTGAGCAACACTAGCGGTTCCAATGGTCACAATATTGTTCTGTTGTGGACTCTCTGACGCTTGGACCGAATTCACGTGCCAAGGCAGAAGTGCCAAGATTAATGCTGGGATGACCAGCCATGTTTTGATGGTTTGAATCATTATTGTCTCCTTGATTCTTCATAAAACGATTCGTCGTTGGCAATCATGCGGATTCATGGGGCATGATTGCTTGCGTAATTTGGCTTTGTCGTGCGGATTTTTAGTATCTGCATGAGCCGATGAGTCCATTGTTGTAGGTCATCGGGGGAACCCTCTGGGTCAGCGTGACACATCCGGCTCAGTGCAGGCTAGACTGCATGAGGGCACAGTTTGCGATTAGGACCTTCGGGAGGTGCACACAAAATCTGCGTATACCAGCGAAACTCGATGCGCACCTCCCGAAGGTCCGGCTCAACCTCTAAACTCACGTCATGCCCTCATACAGGCTATATTCTCCAAATCCGCACATCTAATTTAATTCACAATAAGATTAATTAACTGTTGCAAGTCAAAGATGTTCCATACACCGTCCCCATTGATATCTGACCGTAACCACATTGCAGATGGATACAGGTCGGTATCTGGTTGGGTTGGACTCAGCATCATGCGGATCAGTATCTGTAGATCAAGGATGTTGACCAGTTCGTCGCAGTTGACATCGCCAATTACTAGTGGACACTCATCCTCAGCAACATTGAGCAGCACAGCCGAGACAACATCTGGTGCTTCATCCCCATCGATATCGGCAAAGAAAAGGATGTCACCCCCTGCATTGGGGATTGCCTCAATGAGTTCAACCAGAACCCCTACCTCAGCAACCTCGCCAGCAGGGATGCGAACCTCTTGCTCGACGCGCTCTCCTGGTGCCAACCCATTGAGGCGGATGGCCTTGACCTCTTCGCCAGGCAACCCAAACATGTCCTCCATCCAAACCTGTGCAACAATCTCCCGATCAGCCAAGTTATGAAGCTCAAACTTGATTTCTTGCGGTACATTTGGCGCAATTTCCTGCGCAAGCTCGTTATCCACAGGCTGGACCCCAAGGAAATCGTTTTTCCACAACTGCCCAGAACAGCCAAAGGTGTAGCCTGTATCCTCGTTGGTCACAATAACCTGATATTGGCCGCTCGGTCCTGTAAAGGTTGGAAAGTGCATAAAGACAGCCAAGTAGACATCGCGCCCGTTTTGGACAAACACAGGTGGTGTTGGCGATGGCTGATTGCCATCAAAAGGTGTTGTCACATGGAACCCTTGAATGCTGAACCCGGGCAACCCAACGACATCCATTTGGTAGGAGGCGTCTGTGCCAGATTGGTTGTAGATGCGCATTCCCACTTCAATGTTGTTTGGGTCTTGATTAAAGACATTGATGTCCCAACCGACGTTACACCACTCATCTGACTTGCGCCAGTTGCCAAAGTTGATACCTTGCGCAACTTCCCCATCACCCAAGGTGATGGTTTGGCTTCCTGTGGCTGGATAGGTTTGTGTCCAACCCGGTTGCAGTACTTCGGTGAGGGTATAGACGCCGGATGCTAGACCTGTGAATGAATAGTTTCCGTTGGCATCGGTTGTGACGCTCAAAACGACACCCGATGAGTCCTCAATCAAAATCGTCCATCCCGCAAGCCCTGATTCGTTGCCATCTTGGACACCATTGCCGTTGACATCATGGAATTTGATGCCATGAACCCCACCTGTATGCGGTGATGCCTCGATCACGGTCGTGTCACAGGCGGCATCATTGGCACGATTGACATCACCCGTCATCTCCACATAGGCACAGTTGGTGATGCGATTTGACGGTCCAGGGAATTGACTCACGGGTGCAACAGCCCCCTCGATTGAAAGAAGTGGTGCGCTGGTCATGGCAGGCAATGGTCCCGGATGTGTACATGTCACAGTCTGCCCACTTGCGGAACAACTCCAAGGAGCCGTACCCGATGAGACAAAGGTCATGCCAGCCGGCAAACGGTCGGTGACAGTAATGGGTCCTGTTGCGGCGGCATCCCCCATATTGCTGATCGCCAGTGCATAGACCCCATTCTCGCCATAGTGAAAGGTCCCCCGATGTTGTTTTTCAATGGTCAAGTCCGGTCCAGACACCTCATCACAACAGGTGTAGACGCTCAATTTCATCATATCCACGCCTGTATCATCCTGCGAAGTGACATCCAAATAGCCAAGGAGGTTCATCAACCCCAGCACACTGACTGTGCCGCCGCCATCCTCTGGTGCAACGGGCAATGCGCTCAGATCAAGAACGATTGTCTCTGCCGCTTTGCCGTTATCTGTGCCCCATCGGTAGGGGAACAGACCTGTTTTCAGGTTGTCTTCCCCAAAATAGCGACCCCACGGCGTGGCAAGCGGTTGCCCCTGTTCATCGGTGAAGCTGAGAGAAAGCGTATCATTGTACATAAGTTCACGTCCGGGTTTGGCACGGATTTCTAAGGTTACACTACAGATGTCTGATGTGTCGATTTCAGGCAGAAAATCTGTAAACGTGTGGGCAAAAAATTGATTGCTGCCCAAGTCATCAAAGTCACGAAGGGGTCTGCCATTGAGACGGAGCTGAAGACCCGCGCTGGGGTCAGTCGCTTCGGTGGGTGCGGTAAACTCATCGGCAATCCCTGCGTTAAAGACATCCAGTGAGTTGATACAATCTTCATCGCAACATTTGGCGACTTTGGTTGTCATGTAATCAACGAATGTGTCATCTTGAACAAAGACATCTAGCTCACCATCCTGCAATGCGGCCAGAATATTGGTCACACCCAGCCCGTTGGGTGGCAGATTGGCAAGGTCCAATGTGATGTCCACAACATCGCCCGGATTCCAACTGCCGCCGACACCGGGCAAGCTGCTGATGCGCGCACTCCAGATGACGACACCATCTTGGAGAAAGCCAATAGTATCATTGCTGACCAGTCCACTTGGACCTGCTTTGAGCCGTGTGGCAAACGTAGCATCGGTAATCACACAATCGCCGGAAAGACAGGTATCTAGGTCGGATGCGCCAAAGGTGTGCAGGAAGAAACGATTGATGAGCGTGGCATCAAATTGTGTCACGGTGGGCCAGCCATTCGAGACCGCATGTGCCAGCAAATCCGCGCTGGGTGTGGATGACTCAACACCATTGCTCACATCAAAATTATCTCCGACACCTGCGCTACAGCCATCTGACTCTGGATTTTCACAAGGCTTGTTGTTGCCAAAGTTGATGTCCTCAACCGTTTCATCTGCCGCCACAGAGACATTGTGAAAGACACCCACAGGGTAGGTCTGGACCGCGCCTGCTTGCCATTCCTCGCGTACTCGATAGTCACCCGGCTCCATGTCTGCAAATTCATAGTGACCATTGGCATTGGTGGTCGTTGTATGGACCGTACCATCGGTATGAATCGCAACAATCGTCCAGCCCGCCAGCCCTGGCTCATCTGGGTCTTGGACACCATCGCCGTTCAAATCATGGAACTTCATGCCCTGAATCGTCCCTGTAGCTGGAGCACCGTCAAGGTGTAACTCGCCATTACAGACATCATATGGATGTGGCGGCGTACCCGTGCCACCCCAAGGCGCACCCGTGTTGACGGTGGCAAAGGGTGTCGGCGCAGTAGGTGGTAGATAAAACTCGACATTGGTATTGGCGGGCAGGTTATAGAGCGCGTTGGTCGTCTGCGTAAGGCTAAGATTGCGGACACGCGTTGGTGACAGCAGCACAGCCTTAACCTGAATCGGTGAATTCAGTGCCAGATACACAGGATCAACCGTGAGCCGGATACAGGCTGGCTCTTGTTTCTCGACATCAAAATTCCAGATAGAGAAATGAGGAACCTCACCCACAAGGCGGTCATTTTGCAGAGCCGCTTGCCCTTCTTCAATCCAAAGCCCACGCTCGGCGTCATAGGACCACAACGGCATAGATAAATGCTGCCTTAGTTCGGCACCCTGTACGCCAGGGTTCTGTAGTTCGATGCCCTGTAGGATATCATCGACAAGTGGAACCGAAACTTGGGCTGTGGCACCGTCCGCCAAGTTATAGACATTGCCCTCAGCGTCAGAAAACTCAGCATAGAACGCACCATAGGTTTCCATTGCCACCAATTCACCAGCCGCGTTGAGTCCGCCCATGTCGCCAACCATGGCCTCTTCACGGATGTCGTAGCTATAAATCAGCAGTTGTAAGGGCACTCTTGCAGGATTGCCGTTTGCATCGACCAGATCGTTGATATTGATGTCAATCCGTGTCCCCTTGCGATCTTCCACCGACACATTGCCGTCGCCATCTTCGTCAACCAGATCAATGCGTTGCGCTTCTTTAAGCTGAATGTTGAGCGTCTCAATGGCAACCCCAACGTGGACCTCTGAATATGGCAGATAGCCAAACTGCTCAACATTGACCACATAGCGACTATCCCTTGCACGTTGGACATACACCTCAAATCGGCCATTATCACTCGCTCGGACAGCCTCGCCGTTAATGCGGACGACCGCATTCAGTGGGTTGCCAGACTCATCGACAATTGTACCCGCCCAACGGTCCACTGCGATTGGCACCCGGGTAACAGGTGGAAGTGGGGTGGGAGGAGGAGGAACGAGGGTAACAGGGGGAGGCACTAGAGTAACAGGGGCAGGGGGCAGGAATACTCCTTGGGCAGAGAGAGGGGTGGGATTGAACAGATTCATGCCCATCGCCAACAACAGCGACAGGGCGACCAATAGGATGGGGGGTATTGGGCCGGGGTCTTGTTTTTGCCCAGCCCAATGCCCCGCATCGTTTTGTTGATGCGTGTATAGACTCATCATAAAATGCTCCTTATGTTGTCTTGATTGTGAGGAGATGCTGCAGACCGGCAAGTACTACCAGCGTCTCCTTGTTTGTCTCAATGCGTGTTTATTGTTTACTTGGTGTTGATGGACTGTCACGAGCCATTGTTTCCTCCTAATTATTGTTGTTAAATTGACGATTAAGTCAAGGAATATATCTATAGTATACTGTAATTTTAGTAAAAAAATTCTCTATTATTGGAGTTTTAGTCTCTATTTTTGATTTGCGTTGATCGCTGCTGCCAAATTGACGATTAAGTCAATGAATATATCCATAGTATAGATGTGATTATGGCAAAAAGAGTCTCGACTATTAGGACTTTAGTCTCTACTTTTGATTCATCACTGAAATTTAGATACAGGTACGACTACTAGCTGGACAAACATCATCTACTCGTCATCTTCAAGGTTGTCTATTAGCGTGACCTACGAGTCAACGACAAATCAACTAAAATGACCAGAGCAATCGTAGGTACGGCTACCAGCCGGACAAACATCATCAACGCATCACGTTCAAGACTGGCTGTCACGCTGGTAGCGTGACCTACGAATCAACTATTTCATGGAATCAGATGAGATTGATGATCAACTGCAAGTCGAAAATATTCCAGACACCATCGCCGTTCAGGTCTGCTTGCTCCCACCAATCGCTAGGGTAAAGATTCGGGTCCCCAGGTGTGTGGTGCATAATCATATTAATCAGCATCTGTAGGTCAAAGATGTTGACCATCCCGTCGCCGTTGATATCCCCTAATGCTCTATCCCCAATGATGACAGAACCGTCTGTGCTTATACCTTCCACAGCTATATCTTTGCTATCCATAAAGGCAGCAGACGTGATATTGATCGGTGTTGTGATGCTTGTGTCTGCTGGCTGACAGATAGCAGTGAATTCTACGGTTGCAAGAACACCTTGATTTAACATTGATGCGTCCTGGACGTTCGCAAATGTAATTTGATTTGTGCCACTCAAGTCAATATCCCCTGACAGGCCATCCGCAAACGCGATCTCCCCACTCAAACTAAGACAGTTTTCATCAAACTCAAGTGCAAAGTTTCCTACGCTCAGTTCATGGCGAAAGGTCATCAACTCGATGGGGACTGTCACAGTTTGTCGATAGGACGCCTGTATCCCTTGCTCAACCATAATGGTTGGTCGTAGAGGCAAGGGGGCACCAATGCCAGCACATTCTTGTGGGCAGAGGAGCATTTCTGAACGTTCGCGTGTACGTGTGTATGCATGTGCATCTTTATCGTCCCAATAGGCCGTAATCAGATCATCCCATGTACCTGTTGCAGCCGACCGTAGATGTAGAGGCTGATAATGCTTTCGTTTCCATTCGTCGTGGTCAAGATTGAATGGTACATAGAGGGCAAGCCCGCTCAGTGTATCACCCCAATCCCAGACAACTGTCGGAGACATCCAAGGGCTACCATTGACATGCACTTCTTTGATAACTGCACTGGCGACGGCTTCCCGCACAGGTGCAATGCTCTCTTTTAATGAGGGGAACACCTCCTCAAGCTCAATCATAAAACTGGACAAATCGCCATAGAAATCACGTTTATCAATCGCCAAATCATAGTTGCTATCAAAGCGTTTGGCACGATCAAATGCACGGCGTATTTTGTCACGATTGTCCTCAGCATGACGAATCTCTTCAATCAATTTACTGGCAACAGTATTTAGCGTATCATGAACCCGTGACAATTTACTTGTCTCCACCAAAGAGAGGGTAAAAGGATACCTCCCGTCTTTCAATGACTCGACTTCATTCTCAAGCCAGTCCAAGCCGATTTCCTGTGCCGTCTTGTCCGGTTCAATGTCTTGGATATGTTTATCATAGGGGAAGGTTGCCCATGCCAAATTCTCAGAGAGTAACACATAGTCAGCGTAGGGGGCGATTTCATAGGCCACTTCAAACATCCCCATTGAACAGGCATCAAAATAGACTAAATCAATTTTTCTTTTTGTTTCCTCATAGACTGACGCAAAGACTTGACCCAGCTCAGCGGTAGAAAGTGTGCTGGTATATGGGTGTGTATCTAGCAAAAAACCAGCAGACTGCGCACCGACAATTGATGGCTGTACGATGAAATCGGACCTGCCCATGACGTTCATTGGGGGAGTGTTACTGGGTGACCATCCTGTTCCATGACCCACCATAGAGAGTAAAATTTGTTTGGCATTGGGATATGCCTGTATATTTGTCTGAATAAAGTGACGCAATGACACGGGTTGGGCGGTATTGTCTGTCCATGACCATCTATTTTTCTCTAACTCATAACAGCTAAAATCACTAGCACTCGGACATTCGGGGTCGCTATTATGATTGAGTGTCAACACATAGGTGTTATCATTCCTAAATCCATCCACCAACACACGTATTATGACATTGGATGTATCAACCACTTCTTCTGCACGGCTGAGTGCCTTAAATACCTCATCACTCAAGTCATTATCCCCTGCTATATTCACGAGCAATAACGTTTTCCTTGAATCGTTTTTATTTGGCACGACAACAGTTGCGCCTGTTTCAACATGCAGTTCCAAACCAGTTGCCTCGACTTTATTGTATAGAATACTCCCTTCAGCAAGACCCTTGTCAACGGTTGCTTGATAGGTAAACGTCAATCGCTGCCTTGGCTCTGCACTGCCTATGTAGGTAATTGTACGACTATCGCTGTCATAGACTGCACCATTACTAGGGGCTGTGATATTGATGAGTCCAGCGGGTAATGTATCTGTAATATGAATCGTAGTGGTGTTATTGGCTT
>JBCCFC010000580.1:0-8401 GCA_039029935.1 Chloroflexota bacterium | reverse complement strand
CGGTGTTCAACAGCCGGGTACCGATTACTGACACACCGATTACTGACACACCGATTACTGACACACCGATTACTGACACACCGATTACCGACACACCGATTACCGACACACCGCTAGTCTCGTTCCGGTCGTGGCGGATTCGCCCAATGTCCTGATGGATCGCTGCCACTAACGACGATACCTTCCGTGTTCCAGCGCAATGATGGGTCGCTGCGTACATCGGCGGCACAATAACGCAACGTCAACCCGCAACGACGGCGAGCCGAGTGATTGGCCTTGGACCCATGCAGCAGAAGGTCGCTGTGTAGTGAAATTTCGCCCGCCTTTAACTCGACATCGACCACGTCACCAAGCTGTTCGACATTCTCTACTGTTTGGTTGAGGACACTGTTCTCCGCATCCTCGCTCATGCGATAGGTGAGATGACCTTTGTGATGTGAGCCAGCGACAAAACGCATACACGCGTTCTCGACATCAGCGTCGTCAATGGCTAACCACGCTGTCACTGTTTTTGAGGGCGTCAACGGCCAAAAGCTAGCGTCTTGATGCCATGAGACAATTTTGCCATCGTGCGGCATCTTGCAAAAATAGTGCGCACCCCAGCAGACAGCATCCTCACCCAGAATGTCGGTCATATAATCAACTAGTCGAGGTGTGTTTAGCAGATCATAGACACGACCATATTTGAGATGTGCCGAGATAATCGAATAGCTGTCGCCACCACTGGCAAGTACCTCGTTGAGGACGGCATCAAAGTAGGTACGATAGTCAGCGATCTCATCCTCGTCAAAAATGCGGAAGGGTTTCAGATAGCCTTCACGGTTATACGTGTTGATTTGTTCGGGCGACAGCTTTTTGAGGTTATCGGCAGTGCTGGGATGAAATTGCAATCTACGCTCCAAGCTCGAAAGTTGCTCTTGGTTGGGCAACACTTTAAAATCAGATTGGTCATACATGGTTTTGGTTTGCATGGTATTTACTCCTATGTTTGTGGTGCTATACGTTAAAATTTATTTCGGCCAACGAGTCTACATCCCAAAGTGCATCTAGCCATGACGCCAGTCGCTCGTAGTTCTCAGTCGCCTCGATTTGCGCAATGATATTATCTGGTACGTTGCCAAACTTACGCTGTAGCTGGCGAATCAATGCCAACTGCAAGCCTTCTGCACGGCCTTCTGCGCGACCCTCGGCAAGACCTTCTTCACGCCCCTCTTGCACCTTCTTTTGATAGATTTCCTCTTGATGAGACTCTTCAATCATCTTAGCGCGGTCTTGCGGCGTTACTTTGTCTTTCTGAATCAGGTCAAAAATATGTTGAATCTCGGCCCGTTCATAGGCATTTGTATCCACCTGCTCATCCAAACTATCATCAATGGCCTGTAGCCACTCTCTCATCGCCTCTGGTGTGTCGTCATTAACATATTTGGGCGCAATATAAATTAATTTATGTGGAATTTCACCCAAACCTTCACCATTCCGCTTTTTGGGGTCAAAGTCAGTTATTGCGGTATCTGTTTTATGTCTATCGCCAGAAGTCAGCACAACGATTGTATAGACAGCCTTTGGCGGTTTGTAGTCTGTGGAAGAGGCAACCTGCTGTAGAATCGCTGCACACGTATAGTGTAAAAAACGATGATAGTGGTCATCTAATCGCTCATGTTGAATGTCCACGATAATACGATTTTCTACATCCTCAGCAAAAAGATCGAAGGTGACATCAACCAACCCAATAATGGGATCAAACTTTTTCTCTGTTTCCACCTTTTTCACATTGATTTCAACACCCGTGACATCGCTGGCAAAGGCGTTGAAAATGGAAGGTACACAAAAAGCTTTCTTAAAAATAGTACCATATCGGAGTGAAGCAACTTCTAGCATCATCTCCTCCTTTCATCAAACATCTAAAGAACATCATTCAAAAACAGAATTGGTTATTATCAGTATTTTATCATGAGTTCCTCATGCTTTCACAATCGTTATCTGTCTCCAGTAAGTCAACATGGTTCTATCCTGTTTTTCTGTTTTTGAGCTATAATGTGGGTGATATGTCATCATGATAGTTGCAGCTTTGATGGAGCCATTGATTGAAGATCACGAGGCTCCCAATAAAACCAAAATAAGGAGAGACAGAATGAAACCAGAGGAAATTCTATCCTATGCACCGCATGTGCTGACACAGGCACAACGGGAACATTACTTTGAACATGGCTATGTCGGTGTAGAGGACTTTGTGCCAGCCGATCTGGTTGCCGCATTGGTGGATGTGACCCATGAGTTTATGGATGCCAGTCGCAACGAAACGGCATCAGGGCGCGTCTTTGACATCGGTCCCGGTCATAGCGCAGAGACGCCAGTGTTACGTCGTTTGAAACGTCCGGACGAGCAGCACGAACGCTTTTGGGCATTTGCGTCTGGGTTGATGGCAGATGTCGCCGCTGATCTGGCTGGCCCAAATGTTGTCTTCCATCACTCCAAACTCAACTTTAAATGGTTTGATGAATCGGACACGGTAAAGTGGCATCAGGACATTCAGTTCTTCCCCCACACCAACTACAATGTCTTTACCATCGGCTGCTACTTGGCTGACACCGACATGACTAACGGCCCCTTGGGTGTCCTGCCCGGCAGCCATAATGGGCCACTCTACAATCAATATGATGCACAGGGTAGCTGGGTCGGCAGTCTCAGCACAGAGGATGCGGCCACCATTGATATGGACCAAACACAATATCTCACGGGCAAGGCTGGCTCGATTACAATCCACAACTGCCGTACACTGCATTTTTCCCCTTCCAGCAAAGCCAAAAGCCCGCGTCCATTGCTGCTCAACTGCTACACCTCAGCCGATGCCAAAGCATATACGCCACACCCAGACCCATCCGCACATACCTATGAGGTGGTGCGGGGCAAGCCTGTGCAGTGGGCGCAACATGATCCACGACCGTGCCAGATTCCACCGGATTGGTCGGGTGGTTACACATCCATTTTTGCGGCACAATCGGGGGAAGATGCAGAGAATGCAGGGGGCATGATGTAATTTTTGACGTTTGCCAGACAGCGTTGAAGTGATTACAATGCATACATCCATTCTATAGGTTTGCATATGCGTACAGGTAGGGTTGCCTGTGCAAAGATTTAACAAGGAGAAAACAACATGGGTATTCGCATCGCCATGATTGGCGCGGGGTCAATCGGCTTTACACGCAAATTGATGCATGATATTTTGGCCGTGCCACAGCTACAGGACACGACCTTTGTGTTTATGGACATTTCGGAACAGAATCTGGACATGATTGGGCAGTTGGCGCAGCGTGACATTGACGCCAATGGGTTGCCTGCCAAGATTGAGATGACGACGGATCAGCGTGAGGCTATCACGGACGCCAACTATGTCATCAGCACGATTCGTCAGGGTGGACTGGCGGCGTTCCAAACGGACATTGACATTCCGCTGAAATATGGCGTTGACCAATGTGTGGGCGACACCATCTGTGCGGGTGGCATCATGTATGGGCAGCGCACCATTCCGGCACTGTTGAGCATGTGTAAAGACATTCGTGAGGTCGGCAAGCAGGATGCGCTTTTCCTGAACTACTCGAATCCGATGGCGATGAATGTGTGGGCGTGTAACAAATATGGCGGTGTCAACACCATCGGTCTCTGTCATGGTGTGCAGGGTGGACACTGGCAGATTGCGCGCTGTATTGAGCATTGGGCCAAGGGCGAGGGCATCATCGGTGAGGATGAGACGGTGCATCGCAATGATGTTGACATTATTGTGGGCGGCATCAATCACCAAACCTGGTATCTCAAGGTACAGTGGCGCGGTGAGGATATGACGGATCGTCTGCTTGAACTCTTTGAAGGGCATCCAGAGTATCCCATCAAAGAGAAAGTACGCATCGACATGTTGCGTCGCTTTGGTCACTACACCACCGAGTCCAACGGCCATGTCAGCGAGTATGTACCTTGGTATCGCAAACGCCCAGACGAGATTACACGCTGGATCGACCTCTCAACCTGGATCAACGGCGAGACAGGTGGCTATCTGCGTGTCTGCACCGAGGGGCGCAACTGGTTTGAAACTGACTTCCCCAACTGGCTCAAGGAAGACCCGCCAAAGATCAGCTATGACAACCGCAGTGAAGAGCATGGCTCCTACATCATCGAGGGGTTGGAGACAGGCAAGGTCTATCGTGGTTTCTTCAACATCATGAATGACAACCATATCACCAACATTCCCGACGAATGTGTCATCGAGATTCCTGGCTATGTGGACAAGAATGGCATGAACATGCCTGTGGTCGGTGATCTACCATTGGCCTGTGCCGCTACCTGTTCCGCCAGCATCTATGTGCAGCGCATGGCAGTTGAGGCGGCCGTACACGGCGATGTCACGCTGTTGAAACAGGCTATGCTCCACGATCCACTGACCGCTGCTGTCTGTGACCCAGAGGAAATCTGGCAGATGACCGATGAGATGTTGGTGGCGCAGGCGCAGTGGTTGCCACAATATGCGGATGAGATTCCCAAGGCGGCGCGTCGACTGGAGATGGCCGTGCTGGACAACACGCGGGTACGATTGCGCCAAACACAGGGTGCGGCACGCTTGCATACCAAGAGCGTGGAGGAGATGGCCGAGCAGAAAGAGTTGGCGCGGGCCAATGCTGCGGCGGCGGATAAGGGGAATATGACGCAGGAGCCGGAGGAGCAGAAGGTGGCTGTGGCCGCATAGACATAAAGTTGAAATTTTAGAATTTTCAAGTCGATAATTCAATGAAAAGGAGTTGGGTGTAGCACCTAACTCCTTTTCATATTGTAAAGTGAGTACTTTATGAAACTAACAATGGGCAAACGAGAGATGGAGTTGGGTGGACCACACTTGGGCGTTCTGCACGATTCCACCGATATTAAAGGGAACCCATCTGCATTGCGGTCTCGACTGGCAGAGGATGGCTATCTGCTATTGCGTGGATTGCATAACCGTGACAAAGTAAAAGCGGCGCGGCGGGTTGTGTTGGAGAATATGGCCGAGGCAGGTGTGGTAGATGGCAATCATCCGCTTGAGGATGGTGTGATTGAGCCGGGCAAGAAGGGCAAATTCTTGGGTGGGGCCAAGGCGGTTACACATACACCTGAATTTTTGAATTTGGTGGAAGCACCGGAACTGATGGAATTCTTTAGCGATTTCTTTGACAAGCCCACCCTGACCTATGATTTTAAGTGGCTACGGGCGTTGGCTGAGGGGAATTTCACCGGCGCGCACTACGACATCGTCTACATGGGTCGGGGGACACACAATATTTGTACGTTGTGGACACCGCTGGGGGATACTTCCTATGAGATGGGTCCGTTGGCGGTGCTGACAGGCTCGCATCAATTTGATCGGGTCAAAGACACTTATGGGCAGATGGATGTGGACCGCGACAAGGTGACAGGCTGGTTCTCCAATGATCCACTAGAGTTGGTCGAGCAATTTGGTGGCTATTGGCGCACGGCAGAGTTTGAGATGGGCGATGTGCTGATCTTTGGCATGTACACCATGCACGGCTCGCTGAAAAACACGACAAACCGTTTCCGCATCAGCACAGACACACGCTACCAGCCAGCGGATGAGCCTGTTGATGAACGCTGGATTGGCGAGAATCCGATTGCGCACTATGCCTGGACCAAGGGCAAGACGGTGGAGATGGAAGATGCGCGCAAGGAATGGGGAATATAATGGCAGAGATACGCTATCCAGATGTTCCTGAGCATTTGCTTGAGGTCGGAGCGTCGTTTGAACAGACCTACATACCTGTGCTTGACTTTCGAGGCTGGCGGGTTGCCATGCTGCGTCATTCGGATGCCAATGACCCCGCCCACTTCCAGCAAGTGGAACGCCACAACGAAACCAATGAGGTCTTTATTCTGACGGCGGGGCAGGCGGATTTGGTGATCTGCGACGATGATGCTGGGCAACCGATTGCGCCCGCTGTTTTCGCCATGCAGCACAACGTTGCCTACAATATCCAGCAATCGGTGTGGCACAACGTTGTCATGACCACTGATGCGCACATCATCCTCTTTGAGCGCACAGACACCACTGTGGAGAACAGCAACTACGCCAAATTATCGGCAGATGTGGTTGCAGGAATTTGCGAACAGTTTTCAATTTAATGGCTCTTACGCTATAATCAAATAAAGGCTTTCGTCAAGGATTCGTCCAACGTAACACGGGCATCCTGCCCGTACACCGGCGACGGGCAGGATGCCCGTGTTACGTTTGGCAGAAACGCTGACCAACGCCCAGACAAATAATCATCAATATCTGCCAGCTTATTAGTTGGCAACAAACGAAACCAAAAAGGAAAACATTAAAATGTCAGATACACTAAAAGTGGGTGTCATCGGTGTCGGTGGTATCGCCAAAACACACATGCCAGGTTGGGCAGCGTCCGAAGATGCAGAGGTAATTGCGGGCAGCGATGTCTTTGAGCCAGCTTTAGCCGCATGGGGCGATCAACATGGCGTCACCAATCTGTCAACCGACCCCGCAGACCTGTTCAGCAATCCAGACATCGACATTATTGATGTCTGTACACCCAACATGTATCATACAGAGTTGGTTGTGGGTGCGCTCAATGCAGGCAAGCATGTCATCTGCGAGAAGCCATTGGCACCAACACCAGCCGATATCCACAAGATGATCGAAGCGCGTGATGCCAGCGGCAAAACGTTGATGACGGCACAGCATTTCCGCTTCAAGGGCAACTCCAAAGCCATGAAAGCGGAAATCGACGCGGGTGCGTTGGGTGATATTTACCATGCACGTAGCTGGATGCTCCGTCGTGGATTTCTGCCGCCACGTCCGGGTTTCATCTACAAGAAAAACAGCGGTGGTGGTCCAACCATTGACATCGGTGTTCACATCCTAGACCTGACACTCTGGTTTATGGGCAACCCAACTCCGGTATCAGTCAGCGGTGTCGCCAAGGCCCCACTGGCGCATCACGAAGGTGCATTTAGCTCATGGGGTCGCGTATTGGTTCCACAGGATATGGATGTGGAGGACTTTGCCGCTGCCTTTGTGCGCTTTGATACAGGTGCAACCTTGATCTTGGAAGTAAGCTGGTTGCTCCACCACGATACACAGGGTGAGGATATGCAGATGTGGCTCTATGGCACAGAGGGTGGTAGCCATTGGCCCAACAACCAAATCCTGAAATCAAACTATGACACCCGCCAATTTACAAACACAGAGCTGAAGTTGGTAGCCGACACAATGGAGCCCCATGCACTGGAATGTGTTGAATTTGCACAGGCAGTGAAAGCGGGTGCGCCTTCACTTGTGCCAGCCGAGCAGTCGTTGCAGGTGATGACGATTTTGGATGGTATCTATCGAAGCCAAGAGGAAGGGCGTGAGGTTTCGCTGGTTTAGATAATTTAACCGCAGAGAGCGCAGAGGGGGTGCTGATTGAGTAATTTACCTAATTCTATAGAACGCGATGAGACTATACCAGAGGGGCTGAGGGTCCTTACTGATGTCTATGCTGGCCTATCAGATGAAGAAATTGCAGAGATTGAGGAAATTATTCTGGATCGCAGTAATTTCCTCTCTAAGCCTGTTCCAACTATCGAGCCAGAAAGAGACTCGGTGGATTTGGAGTTCGTAGGCAAGGCGGAATTTGATGAAGACGAAGACTTACCAGAAAATTTTCGACTTGCACTTGCTGTGTATGATGGACTTACAGATGACGAGATTCAAGAGGTAGAAGAAATCTCTCTTGCTCGCTGCAATTCTCGCTCTGCGTTCTCTGCGCCCTCTGCGGTTTAACATTTTGTGGTTACAAAAGGAACAAACTCAATGAACGCAGATTCAATTATTTTTCAACTACAACGCTCAAACGGCGTCATCCACATGCAGCTAAAAGGGCTATCGCATGAAGATACCTTGCTTCAACTGCCCTTTCGTGGTAATTGCATGAACTGGACAATAGGTCACATTGTCGCCTATCGTCATGTCATCATGAACTTAGCCAAGGCCGAAACGCCTTGGGATGACAATGACTATGCCAATTACAAAAATGGCTCAGACCCAATCACCAGTGATGAGCAGGCGTTGCGATTGGAGCGTATTGTTAGTGATTTGGAAAAATCTCAGGAAATCATTGAGGCAGCGTTGAATGCGCTGACCGATGAAGAGTTGGCCGAAGTGGTTGATGAAAAGAGCGGTTCAACACGCGCACAGCGTCTTGTCTTTATGGCGTGGCATGAATGTTACCATAGCGGCCAGACAGAAATTTTGCGTCAGTTGGCAGGGACGGATGATAAGGTTATCTAGCTGAACTGTTGGAGAACCTCAAATAGCAGTTTTTGGACGCGGACGAGCGCGGACGAACGCGGATGAGTAGAGTAAAAT
>JBCCFC010000579.1:0-8407 GCA_039029935.1 Chloroflexota bacterium | reverse complement strand
GTAGGAACCAGTATCACAGATTGGTTATCTGTTGCGCAGGTAGCCAACTTGCGATACTTTCCTTTGTCGTTGCATAGGAAAGTAGGAACCAGTATCACAGATTGGTTATCTGTGGCGCAGGTAGCCAACTTGCGATACTTTCCTTTGTCTTTGAATAGGAAAGTAGGAACCAGTATCACAGATTGGTTATCTGTGGCGCAGGTAGCCAACCTGCGATACTTTCCTTTGTCCTAAATTTGTCAAGAGAAATAAAATTTACATTCTTTTTACATAAAAGAGCCATTTTGAGCCAATACCATAGATGCCCTTCCCTATTTTTTATCGTAATGACAGAGCAGACACTACGAACGTTGGGTCTGTATCTGTACAACCCAACAGACAGAATAGGGTCTTTGAAGACAAAGGAAATGTCATGTTTTATCACAAGTCCTACAAGCACATCCGCAGGGCAAAAGTTCGCAGGACAAAAGTCCGAGCGTTGTGTACGCATCTAGTTGTGCTAGGTGCACTGTTTGGCGTTCTCTTTGGGGTCAATGCGTTTGTTGCCAATGCGCAAACTACACGCAACGACACACCAACCCTACCGAGTACGCTCTATAATTACGCAAACCCCAATTTGCCAGATCATTTTAACGATAATGATATTGAAAATTTGGATAACACACCAAGAGGGAACCCGGTTACGGATGCTGGGGCGACCTTGGGACGTGTTCTCTTCTATGAGACCAACTTGTCGATTGACCGCACGGTCTCATGCGGTTCTTGCCACTTTCAAGAGAATGGTTTTGCTGACCCTGCACAGTTTAGCGAGGGCGTCAATGGTCTCACAGGGCGTAATTCAATGGGGTTAGCCAACAATCGATACTATCGAAATGGCCGTTATTTCTGGGATGAGCGCGCCGCCAACCTAGAGACACAGGTACTGATGCCTATCCAAGATCAGGTGGAGATGGGGCTACCGTTTAACCAGATTGTCCCGCGTATTCAAGAGAAGGATTACTATGGACCGCTCTTTACAGCAGCATTTGGTGATCCGACCATCAACACCGACCGTGTCTCGCGGGCAATGGCGCAGTTTATTCGCTCGATGGTCTCTTATGAGTCTCGGCTCGATCAAGCACTGGGAACAAGACGTTTACAGGGATTGACAGAGCTAGAACGCGAGGGACGCCGGATTTTCAACGGGCGTGGTCGTTGCGACGACTGTCACCGTGAAGATATTCAGGTCGCCAGACAAACCCACAACAATGGGCTGGATGCTGTACTGACGGACCTGGGTGAAGGTGCTGTGACAGGCAACAATAATGACAACGGGAAGTTTAAAGTGCCTTCGTTGCGAAACATTGCCGAGACGGGGCCATATATGCATGATGGTCGCTTTGACACGTTGGAGGAGGTTGTCAACTTTTACAACAACCAAGTTCAGCGGTCACCCAATCTTGATAACGATTTGAGTCGTAACAACGGTCGGCCACGCCGTCTTGGCCTAGACAGGAACGAGCGAGCCGCGCTGGTCGCCTTCATGCGTACCTTTAGCGATCAATCGTTCTTGACCGATCCAAAATTCTCTGACCCGTTTGCGGGAAGTGAGAATGTTCTCGTTCAAGTTGAGCCAACGCAAGTTCCAATAGCTACACCAACTTCGGCTCCAATGAGTCCATCAGTAGCGAGTCCACTAGCCTCTATGCCAGAGGGCAATCGTGTCTATGTTAGCTCAACCAGTGGTGGCAACGTTGGTGGTGTGTCATTCGATGATGAGGACATCTTGGCCTATGATATCAGTACTGGCACATGGTCAATGGTCTTTGATGGCTCGGATGTCGGCATTGGTCAGAGCAATGTCGATGCATTCACGGTTGTCGATAGCGACTCGATTTTATTGAGCCTTGATCGACCACTGAATATGTCTGCTCAAGGGCTTGGCACTGTTGACGATTCCGATATATTGGCATTCACTGGCTCGTTTGGTGCGGATACATCAGGGACGTGGCGTCTCTACTTTGATGGCTCGGATGTTGGTCTGAATCGCGACGCCGAGGATGTCGATGCGGTGGCGTTGGACACCAATGGGAATTTGCTGCTGAGTATGACCGGGGTAACTTCGTTTCTAGGCATGACCGGAGGTAGGGAGCCACGCGGTGAAGATGTGTTGCGATTTACAGCAACCAGCCTTGGTCATAACACAAGCGGTTCGTGGTCAAGCTATTTCGACGGCTCCGATATGGACCTAGATAGGGGTGATGAGGATATTTGGGGGATTGGGGTCAACACCAATACCGACGCCATTTATCTCACAACACGCGGCAATTTTAATGCTCAAGGCGATAGCAACCGTCTTACAGGTGATGTCGCCGACATCTTCATGTGTACGCCTAGCAACATCGGCAACAACACAGACTGCGTACTGAGCGCATTCTGGCATGGCGACGACAATGGCTTTGGCAACGAGCGGCTGGATGCCGTCGCCATTGACCCAACCTCGGTTCTGGTCGTACAGTCTATGGGTTTCGCTGTACGTTCACCTGTAGCCGTTGTCCTAGAAGAAGATTAGTTTGATAACAAGCCAGAGTAAGACATATTTATTCCAGTTATTCATGCGCACCTTCTTAGCCACTCGCCTTTGCCAAGGAGATGGCGTTTTATACTTCAATAAAATATTCTACACTTTAACAGGTTTTTAACCTGTTATTTTATACTTTCCTATACAATAAAAAACGGATTGCAAAAATTTGAGCCAGTTTGAGCCAATAATCGCCCAGTGATTGCCAGTGTTTTCTTGCCATAGCGGGTATACTATGGATAAGAAGCAAAACAAAAAACGAAAGTTAGTCATCCATTGTATAGATTCGTAGCATTGAGTTGTAAAATTGAGTTGGTAAGATTGAGTTGTAGAGCATGAGAAAAAGGGGTCTGGAGGGTTATCCTCCAGACCCCTTTTTCTTTTTCAGTTCATCAATCAAAATGGACACCCCCTCTGCCATTTGGCAAAGCCTCTTCTTTCCTCAATTGTATTGATGCGCAATTTGTATCTTAATAAAATTGTAAAGAAAAATAAAGTTTACATACTTTTTACACAACAGAGCCGCTTTGAGCCAATAATAGACCTGTCCTTGCCAGTTTTTTTGTCATGTTAGCAGGTATACTGTGGGTGTCAAGCAATATAAAAAGTAAATGAGGATTATGTCATCCATCGTATAGATTCGTCGCATTGCGTTGTAAAGATTGTGTTGTTGAGTATAAGAATGAGGGGCATGGAAACGATTTCATGCCCCTCATTCTTATGAGACCTCATTCTTATGAGACCTCATTCTTATGAGACCTCATTCTTATGAGACCTCATTCTTATGAGACCTCATTCTCTGGAGCAACATCTATATCATTACACGCACCACACAAAGGCTACATATTGCTTACAAATGCTACGAATGATGGGAACAGACTCTGCGAAAGTTGGGTCTGGACTTGCACAGCCCAACAGACAGAATAGGGTCTTTGAAGACAAAAGGAAGTAACATGTTTTATCACAAGTCTTACAAGTACATTCGCTGGACAAAAGTCAAAGCGTTATGTATGCATCTAGCTGTGCTAGGTGTCCTGTTTGGCGTTCTCTTTGGGGTCAATGTGTTTGTTGCCAACGCTCAGAATACACGCAACGATACGCCGACGCTACCGGGTACGCTAGACAATTATGCAAATCCAAATTTGCCAAATCATTTTAACGATAATGATATTGAGAATTTGGATAATACGCCCAACAATAATCCGGTGACGGATGCTGGGGCAACTTTGGGACGGGTTCTCTTCTATGAAACCAATTTGTCGATTGATCGCACAGTTTCATGTGGGTCTTGTCACTTTCAAGAGAATGGGTTTGCAGACCCCGCACAGTTTAGCCAAGGTGTGAATGGGTTAACGGGGCGTAATTCAATGGGGTTGGCAAACAACCGCTACTATAACAATGGTCGCTACTTCTGGGATGAACGCGCCGTCAACCTAGAGACACAGGTGCTTTTGCCCGTGCAGGATCAGATCGAAATGGGGCTACCGTTTGACCAGATTGTGCCGCGTATTCAAGAGAAGGACTACTATGGACCGCTCTTTACGGCTGCATTTGGCGATTCAACCATCAACACCGACCGCATCTCGCGGGCAATGGCGCAGTTTATTCGTTCGATGGTGTCCTATGAGTCTCGACTGGATCAAGCACTGGCAGCAGGCAACTTGCAGGGGTTGACACAGTTGGAACGAGAGGGACGTCGTATTTTCAACGGGCAGGGTCGTTGTGACAACTGTCACCGTGAAGAGGTTCAGGCTGCCCGACAAACGCACAACAATGGGTTGGATGCTGTGCTGACCGACTTGGGTCAAGGTGCTGTGACAGGAAACAATAACGACAACGGCAAATTCAAAGTGCCATCCCTGCGCAACATTGCCGAGACGGGACCTTACATGCACGATGGTCGATTCGACACATTGGAAGAGGTTGTCAACTTCTATAATAGTCAAGTGCAGAACTCGCCCAACCTTGATCGTCAACTGCGCAACAACAACGGACCACGACGTCTTAATCTCAATAACAATGAGCGGAATGCACTGGTTGCCTATATGCGAACCTTTAGCGATCAATCATTCATGACCGATCCAAAATTTTCTGATCCGTTTGCAGCCAATGGGGATGATCCTGGTCAAGTTGATCCAGTTGATCCGATAGCAACACCAGTGCCGACAGCGACCCCTACTGCTACGCCAAGCACACCCTCCAATCCCGTGACAGGTGCAAACCTGGTTTATCTTAGCTCAACCAGTGGTGGCAATATTGATGGCGTACCGTTCAATGATGAGGATATCATGGCCTATGATATCAACAGTGGCACATGGTCAATGGTCTTTGATGGCTCGGATGTTGGTATTGGCGGCTCGGATGTCGATGCCTTCACCGTTGTCGATAGCGATTCGATTTTACTGAGCCTACAACGATCACTGAACATGTCTGCCCAAGGGCTTGGCACTGTCGATGATTCTGACATCTTGGAGTTTACAGGGACATTTGGTGAGGATACGTCGGGAACATGGAGCCTCTATTTTGATGGCTCGGATGTTGGATTGACCAGTAATTCAGAAGATATTGATGCGGTGGCGTTGGACAGTAATGGTGACTTACTGGTCAGTACCACTGGTACAGCCTCGATTCCGGGCATGACAGGACGTGGGGGACCGCGTGATGAGGATGTGCTGCGATTTACTGCAACCAGCCTTGGCAACAACACAAGCGGCTCGTGGTCACGCTACTTTGATGGGTCTGATATGGACCTAGCCAATAGTGGCAATGAGGACATCTGGGGCATTTGGGTCAATGCCAATACGAATGCCATTTATCTCACAACACGCGGAGACTTTAACGCCCAAGGGGATAGCAACAGTCTGGCTGGCGATGTTGCTGACATCTTCATGTGTACACCGGGCAGCATTGGCAACAACACCGACTGCGTACTCAGTGCATTCTGGGATGGGGACAACAATGGCTTTGGTGGCGAGCGACCGGATGCCATCGCCGTTGCTCCAGCCTCCGTGCTGGCCGTGCGAGCATCAGGGCTTGGTGTGTTGTCATCTGCCGATGTGGTCCTAGAAGAGGATCAGTTTGATAACGATCCTGAGCAGGACATCTTTATTCCGATTATTCAACGTTGATAGATAGCCCTATTATCCAATTCATCGTATTGAAATCAAAAAGAGGGTGTCCGGTAGATGTTGAACGCCTACCGGACACCCTCTTCTTGACTTATGATTGCCAAAAAGTGTTTCAATTGCATAACGCATTTCGTAAATCAAGTGAGGGGTCTGCAAGGCTGACAACAATAGCACGAGGCAGATTGGCTCTATATGTCCCATAATAGCTAATCCGATATCCCTGCGACCAGTCCTTCAGATGTCCACACAGCATACGCCGCCCGCGCATACTTTTCATGATTGGCATGCCAGTCTGTCATCTCATCAATTGCCCAATAACGCAAAGCCGTCCCCTCATGTGATAGCGTCAACTCACCACCCACAATCTCACAGAGATGCACCACCGCCACCATTGTGTGCGGACCATACACCTCGCTCGGCATCCGTGTAAACACACCAACAAACTGCTTAAAGGCCACATGCAGCCCCGTCTCTTCATAGGCCTCACGAATCGCCGCGTCAATGGGTCGTTCATTGGGTTCCACCCAGCCGCAGGGCAAACACCAGCCCGTGCCATCTGATCGTTCCATGAGCAGAATTTCGCCCTGCTCATTAAAAATAGCCGCATCAGCACCGACCTTAGGCGTGATATAGCCTACCTCACTGGCAAAACGTGCTTGGATTTCGGCAGCAGGCAAGTTGGTCAGTTCATCATAGGTTTCTGTCGCCACCGCCATCAATCGCTCATAGCGTTCACGGTCATACGGGTCATGCGCATAATGCAGACCATTACGCGCAATCGTTTGAAGTTCGTCTAGTAGTGAATAGATATCCATAAGAAAAGAGTGGAAAGGTTGAAAGGTTGAAGGGTGGAAAGGTTGAAGATGTGAGTAGATACTTCCACCTTTCAACTCTTCAACTCTTCAACTCTTCAACCTGCTACACTTTAATCCCCTCCACATATTCCATCAAAAACATCACAATATCCATTGAGGCGGCTGTCACCTCTTGCAAGTGCAGGAAGTTCGGGTTGTCACGCATGGAGGCCATATGGGCGACGGCCTCTTGCATCTTCAATTTCTGTAGTTCCTTCAGGTATTTCAAATAATTGTCCAACACCTTTTCGAGATCATCCTCTTTATATTTTTCCGTGTTGATCCAGAGGGCAATCTGTTCGTTGAGCAAGATGAGATCGGGCAGTGACATCCCGGCCAACTTTTTGCGATGACGGCCAAAGTTGAGCAGGATTTGCTCGACCGTGACGATGGCTTTGGCCGCAAGGCTCTGTTGCAGGGCGATGGCGGGTTGGATGCCGACGATGCCTGCAATGATCTTGATGTGCAGTTCGTTGACATCGTTGAGCGGCTTGAGAAAGTCGGATACTTTGACCCAGGCACGACGGTCCTGTGTCTTGACCAAGCCAGCGGCGGCAGCGGCCTCATCAGCCCCTACTTCTTCACCATCAAGGTGATGTGGGTGCTGCTGGATAAAGTCGATGACACGCTTATCTACATCATTGGCATTAGCCCAGAGCAGCCAATCCTCCACCGAGGGCGCAAATTCGTAGAGGTTAAAGCGTGAAACTAAGGCTGGGTCCAACTCAGTCAGTTGATACTCATCGCCTTCGTTGACTGCCGAGATGAGGATGCTGCCCTCTGGCAGATGCTTTCCAGCAAGGGTACGGTTGAGGGCTAAATCCTGCACTGCCTGTAGAATTTCAGGACGAGCACGGTTTAGTTCATCCAAAAAGAGGACAATCGGTTGCCCATCCACGGGCCACCAATAGGGCGGTAGAAAGACCGAAATACCTGTCTCCTCCTCTTTGTGCATCAGGCCAATCAAGTCACCCGGGTCGCTCATCTGCCCCAGAAAGAAGGGAACAACCTTCATGTTTTGTTCTTTGTAAAAGTGGGTGATGATTTCAGATTTACCAATACCATGCTTACCAAGGAGCATGACATTTTGGGTATGGGGGGTTAATTTAAGAACTTCGCGCAGTTCGCGCGTATCAATGCGTATCGCCATTTATCACTCCTATCTATAATGTTTCGTGTTGAATCCATTCACGCCCACGGCGTATCTTATCGCCATCTGACCAATATTTCACCTCATCCACGCGAAATTTGATTCCCTGATTATTCAGCAACCGAACTGCTTTCACAGACTCGCGGATTTTTGGCACAAATTCCTGATGATTTTTATAAGGTATGTGTAATTGTAATGCATGTTTTTCAGAAACATAGATAAAGACCTTGATCTTTGCACTATCAGACTCAATCAGAAAATTGAATTTTTCTTCCTTTGCCATCTGCCGGAGTTGTGCCGTCGTATTTTGAATCGCAAGTGCATGTAGCTTTTCTAGCTTGATTTTTTGTGTCTGCCGTCGTTCAAACCGATTCTGACAAACAACAATGAATGACGTCAGTTCATCCAAATCAGCAATGCTACATCGAGGACCGTAACGGGTGTTAACCATTAATTCTCCACCACCTGCCCGCTCTAAGTTCACCTCAAGCTTCTCACGATACGGCGAATCCATCTGAGGCCCCCAAACCACCAATTGGCAGATGGTGTTTGTCTTTTTAGAGACACCTGTACGACGAGTTGGATGTATCTCAATGCTGCCGATGCCTTCTAAATGGGTTCTAATCGTCTCCTTCCCTCTCTTGCTACCGCTAGATAGGGAATGCGAAAAAGTTCTTACAAACGCAACTCATCAGCCTAAGGTCTACATGTGCAT
>JBCCFC010000578.1:0-8416 GCA_039029935.1 Chloroflexota bacterium | reverse complement strand
GTCAGCTTGTCAGCCAGTCAGCTTGTCAGCCAGTCAGCGAGTCAGCCAGTCAGCGAGTCAGCCAGTCAGCTTGTCAGCCAGTCAGCCTGAAGTGCTGAAATGCTGAAGTGCTGAAGTGCTGAAGTGCTGAAATGCTGACTCGCTGAAATGCTGAACTGCTGAAGTGCTGAAATGCTGAAATGCTGAAGTGCTGAAATGCTGAAATGCTGAAATGCTGAAATGCTAAAATACGCTTTGTTTCTTCTCTATATGAATATACATTACTTGCCGGTCTGAGATCGTATAGAAAGGAACAGCGTACTCTACACATTCAACAATCGATATAACATAAGGAGCATTTTGCGATGAAACGATACACGCATCAACAAAATGATGCTGGGGATGGGGCTGCGCCAAACCAACGGCGTACCAGTCCACTCAGCCCAGCCCTATTGGTTGCCCTGTCGCTGTTGTTGGCGATGGGCATGAATCTCTTTAACCCCACCTCTCTCCTCGCCCAAGACCCGTTGTGGGCAGGCACGGTTGTCGATGAGGTGGGCAATCCACTCGACGCCACTGTCAGCATCAACGGGCACTCTGTCCAAGCCAATGATGATGGTACATTTGAGGTTGATGTGCCGCTTGCGGCGGACAGCCGTTATGTCATCAATGTCAATAAGTTTGGCTATGTGCCATTTTCGCACATCCATGTCGGTGTTGCCATTGAGTCACTCAACATTCAGCTCAAGGAGGCACAACGCATTGATTTGGTCGGCATCGATGCCAACGGCATGGTGTCGTTGGAAAACCGCAATGGCGCACGGATTGACATCAATGCCAATGAACTGGTGGATGAAAACGGCAATCCGGCGAGGGTTCCGCTACAACTGCTTTTCTACAGCTATAATATCCTCGAAGAGGCGATGGTCGGTGACATGAGCGGTCTTAACGCGGCTGGCGAACTGGTCGCGCTGGAGACGTATGGTGCGTTCTACGCTGAGTTTATTGACGCTGACGGCAATATCTATAACTTGGCTGACAATGCCACTGCGCAGATTTCGATTCCGCTTGTCGACGGCATTGAAGCAGTGTCAACTGTGCCACTATGGTCCTATAATGCCGAACTGGGTCTGTGGATTCAAGAGGGACGTGCGACGCTACAGGATGGTCGCTATGTCGGTCAGGTCAGCCACTTCTCGGTGTGGAATTTTGATGTTGAGAAGCAAGAGCCAGCCTGTATCCGACTGACGGTTGACCCCGTATATCTAGCACTCAACACACCGATTCAGGTCAGGGCTGTGCTGCTGTCGCCCGTGCGTGTTCGCAATCTCAACTTGACACAGACCACCAATGTCCTCTATAACTTGCCAGCCAACACCGATGTTGAATTTTATCTACCACCCACCGCCCCCACACCCTTTGCAACGGTCAATACGGGCGCACCTTGGGGCGGTACAGGCGTTCCGCCTCAGCCATACACCGTCTGTAATGGGTCGCTACACATTGACGAGTCATCGACCAAGGGTATTATTCAGGGCATCAAATACCATGATTTGAATGGTAATGGTGCCCGTGATGCGGGTGAGCCAGGGCTAGAAGGTTGGACGATTGTGGCGATTCATGCTGATGGCACGGTTCACACAGCGACCACCGATGTCAATGGGGCCTATGAATTTGCCGACATGGAACCGGGGCTTTACCGTGTGCGTGAAGAGTGGCAACCGGGTTGGGTGCAGACGGAGCCAGAGGGTGTTTATCACCACTTCTCGCTGGCCGCAGGTGAAACCGTTGAGGGCATCGACTTTGGCAACACCAAACCTTGTGACAATCCAGAGACCGATAGCTGTATCGCGGGTGTCAACGATGACTTTGACCTGAGCAATGGCGTTGAATCGTCCACACCAAGCGCGGCGTTGTTGGCCGAGGCAGCCTCACGCGGTTGGCCCGTATTGACCCAGTTTGATGTCACCATTATCAACCGTTTCTTCCTGCACACCTTTGGCGCATCAAGCACGGATACGTGTCTATCTGGCGATTGTGTGATTACCAATGCCAGGTTTGTGACCCAACTCAAAGCGGGGCCAAGCTCGCTGGTCAGCAATGACACCATCGGCTTTATGCAAAACGGCGCGATCATCTGGAGTGCGCGTATCAGCAGTTTACCGGGCGTAGGCGGCAGTTGGACACCGGGCGATATGGCGACCATCTCGCTTGACCTTGCCAATCTGCCACCCAACGCACTGGGTGTGACCAATATTTTGGCCGCATTGCAGGATGGCGATCTGGATGTCTTTGTCCAAGATGACACGGCAGTTGATACCATGGAACTACATACCGAGAAATGTTGTGGTGAAGATTGTATCAACCCGCCCGATGATATGTCTGCATGGTGGCCGCTGGATGAAGTCACGGGTTCGATTGCCGCAGACATCGCTGGCTTTTCTGATGACGGCACACATGTCAACGGCCCGACACCCATTGTCGGCATGGTGAGCAATGCGCTGCGCTTCAATGGACAGAACTATGTCGAAGCCGCCACCAGCCCTGAACTCAATGTGGGTGAAGGTGACTTTTCGATTGACGCTTGGGTGCGCACACATGATGCCAATGGCGTCAAAATCATTGTTGATAAACGCTATGAAGATGGCGTCGCCGATACACAGGGCTACTCGCTCTTCTTGGTCAATGGGCGTGTGGGCTTCCAGATGGCCGATGGCAGCGGGTCATGGGCTTGCTCCAGCGACCCCGTCTCATCATCCTGTACAAACTATATCTCATCTGCATCGGTGGCGGATGGCGAATGGCATCTGGTTGCTGTCACCGTTGACCGTGACCAAACCGACGGCGGTAAAATATATGTTGATGGCTCATTGGTGCATACCTTCAATCCAACCATCCGCGCCAATTCACTGGACAATAGACGACCGCTGCGTATTGCTAGCCGTTCCTCCAGTCGCACAGGCTTGTTCCGAGGCGATATTGATGAGGTGGAACTCTTCAAACGCGCCCTGACTGCGGATGAGGTCGTTGGCATCTACCGTGCAGGTAGCGAGGGTAAATGTAAGGATGACACGCGTAAAGGTCAGATTCATGGCATGAAGTTCCATGATGTTAATGGCAACGGTGTCAAGGACGTAGGTGAATCCGGTTTACCCGGCTGGACCATTGTGATTGAGAACGCTGTCGGTGGTGTCATGAATGCCGTGACAGATGTCAATGGCGAGTATTGGTTTATGGGGCTACCTGCGGACACCTATACCCTGACCGAAGTCCTGCAACCGGGGTGGATACAGACCTTCCCCGCAACAGGTGTGCATGCCATGAGCTTGCTCAATGGGGCAGTGGCGAACGGTGTTGATTTTGGCAATACGCGTGAGCCGGGCGGTGGTGAAATCTACGGCATCAAGTTCCATGACC
The DNA here is from genome assembly GCA_039029935.1 of Chloroflexota bacterium. Classification (GTDB taxonomy): domain Bacteria; phylum Chloroflexota; class Anaerolineae; order Caldilineales; family Caldilineaceae. The sequence goes on along the minus strand of JBCCFC010000578.1, from coordinate 5,020 downwards.
TCAACGGCAACGGCGTCCAAGACCCCGGCGAGCCTGTGATTCCGGGCTGGACGATTCATCTCTATGGTCCCAACGGCAACATCATTGCGACAACCACGACCGATGCCGATGGTGTCTATTGCTTTATGGACTTGGACCCCGGTTTCTATATTGTGCGTGAAGAAATGCCCGATGGCTGGACACATACCTTCCCCGACGCTGGGTTCTATGAAGTGCAGTTGGGCAATGGTCAGGTGATTGAGGGGCTGGACTTTGGCAACCAGCGTGAGCCTGGTGGCAGCATCTATGGCATCAAGTTCTATGACCGCAACGGCAACGGTGTCCAAGACGCAGATGAGCCTGTGATTCCGGGTTGGACCATCAATCTCTATGATGAAAATGGCGACATCATTGCCACGACCACGACGGACGAAAATGGCGTCTATTGCTTTATGGGCTTGCCTGCGGGCTTTTATGTGGTGGGCGAAGAGGTTCCCGATGGATGGGAGCAGACCTTCCCAACATCAGAGGTCTACGAAGTGCAGCTAGACAGTGGGCAGGTGATTGAGGGGCTGGACTTTGGCAACCGTCGTGTCCCTGATGGGGGCAGCATCTACGGTGTCAAATTTGAGGATTTGAATGGCAATGGTGAATGGGATGATGGTGAGCCTGTGATTCCGGGCTGGCCTATCTATCTCTATGATGCGGCTGGCAATATTATTGCCGAGACAAAGACAGACGAAAACGGTGTCTATTGCTTCATGAACCTGCCACCGGGTCTCTACATTGTCGGTGAAGAACATCCCGTTGGCTGGGTCCAGACCTTCCCTGACACAGAGGTGCATGAGGTGCAGTTGGGCAATGGTCAGGTCATTGAAGGGCTAAACTTTGGCAACATGCGTGAGCCAGATGGTGGTGAAATTTATGGCGTCAAGTTTAATGATTTGAATGGCAATGGGGCATGGGATAGCGACGAGCCACCGATTGAGGGCTGGATTATAACGCTCTATGACGCCGCTGGCAATCTCATTGGCGAGACCAAGACAGACGAGAATGGTGTCTACTGCTTTATGGACCTGCCACCGGGACTCTATACTGTCGCTGAGGAACAGGTAGCGGGCTGGATTCAAACATCGCCAAGCACAGAGGTCTATGAGGTCCAAGTCGGCAATGGTCAGGTCATTGAGGACCTGAACTTTGGCAACATGGAAGACCCCGATGGCGGCAGTATCTACGGTGTCAAGTTCCATGACCTCAACGGCAACGGTGAACAGGACTCAGACGAGCCTGTGATTCCGGGCTGGCCCATCTATCTCTATGATGCGGCTGGTAATCTGATTGGCAAGACTGTCACCGATGAAAATGGTGTCTATTGCTTTATGAACCTGCCACCGGGTCCCTACATTGTCGAGGAAGGGATGCAAGATGGGTGGGTCCAAACCTTTCCAGATTCTGGTGTCCATCAGGTGGATTTGGAGCCGGGTCAGCAAGTAGATGGCCTGAACTTTGGCAATATGCGCGCCCCGGGCAGCATCCATGGTGTCAAGTTCCATGACCTCAATGGCAATGGTGTGTGGGATAGCAACGAGCCAACCCTGCCCAACTGGACCATTAACCTGTATGACGCGGCGGGCAACGTCATTGCCACAACCACCACCGATGAAGATGGGGTCTACTGTTTCATGGGGCTATCTCCGGGATTCTATGTTGTCGGTGAGGAGCAACAACAGGGCTGGGTCCAGACCGTCCCTGCCTCAGAAGTGTATCAGGTTCAACTCGGTTCGGGTCAGGTGATTGAGGGCTTACACTTTGGCAACAGGCGTGAGTCAGATGGTGGCGAAATTCACGGCATGAAGTTCGATGACCTTAACGGCAATGGTGTCAAAGACCCGGATGAGCCGGGATTAGCGGGCTGGACCATTCTGCTGGTTAATTCAGCGGGCGAGGTCTTGAGCGCAACCACAGATGCGGATGGTAACTATTGGTTTATCGGTCTTCCTGCGGGTGTCTACACTGTCGTTGAAGTCATTCAACCCGGCTGGACACAGACCTACCCGTTGCTGGGTGGTCATGTCATCACAGTGGGTGATGGCGATGTCATCGAAGGCATCGACTTTGGCAACCTGCGCAAGGATGGTGAATGGTGTCATGTGGGCTGGGACATCAATGTCTTCAATGATGATGTGAACACGGTCGAGGTTGGCATGAACATTGTCAACAACTCTGGTGCCAACGCAACCTATACGGTCAACGTGGTTGGCTCACCCGGATTCACCATCAACGGCTTTACGACCACGCCGCCCGCACCGATTGCTGTCCCTGATGGTGGTATCCAATATGTAATGGTCTTCATGTCGCCACTGCCCACCTTCACTGGCCCTAGTGGGCTGTACCATGTGATTGTCACCAACGACGCCACAGGCCAGAGCTTTGGCTGTTCGGCGCAGTTGTGGCAGAGCGATTTGCTGGGAGTTGCACCGCTGGGTGGTGTACTGATTCAGGACCTGCCACCACTGATTCCACAAGAGTTGGTCTTTGAATTGCACAATCAAGGCAATCAAGATTTGCTTGTCCCAATCGAAATCGTGGACATGTTTGGCTTGCCTGGACAAGAGCTGCCACTCATCCGTCTGGATGGCCTGCCACCTGGAGAACCAGTTCTGCGAGAGGTGCTGGTGCCTGCGGGTGAAATTGTGGAAGTCCCTGTGATGGTGGAGTTGCTGGAGACAGTGCCCAACAGTATGGGGGACATCATCCTCTTTGCGGATGTGGATGGTGATAGTGCGCCAGAGGCAGCGTCTTCGATCATTGTTGTGCCAGCCGTACACGACCAACCAATGGTCTACATTTCACCCGAAAGTGGCACAGTCAATGTCTCAGACCGTTACACCGCCAATGTCCAGATTGACAACGTGGTTAATCTCTACGGATTGCAGATTGAGCTTGCCTTTGATCCGGCTCTAGTCGGTATAGTTGATCCCTTTGAATTCTTGCCCGGCATCCAAATCTTGCCCGGTGACTTCCTGCCACCAGAGGTGACGATTCAGAACATTGTGGATATGGACAACGGCCTTATCAACTATGCCATCTCGCTCGAAGGTGTGCAGCCCGGTGTCAGCGGCAGTGGTCTGCTTGCCCAAGTTGTCTTTGAGGGCTTGATATCAGGAACAACACCGATTTCGTTGACGCATGTTGTGTTGTCCGATCCGGACTCGCAAAGCATTGCACACACGACGCGTGATGGTCAACTGACCGTTGAAGAGGTTGATCCACTCATCGATATTCGCGGACGGGTTATCCTTGAACGGCGTGACAGCAACGCAGGGGCACAAGTCTGTATCGGCGACCAGTGTATTCTGACCGAGGCCGATGGACTCTTTGCCTTTGAGAACATGCTACCAGAGGGTACAGTCCATGTCTCGCACCCAAGCTATCTACGCGCCAGTTATGACTATGTAGGTACGCCCGGCTCAGGCTTGACATTGCCAATCGTCACCTTGCTCGGTGGCGACATCAACCAAGATGACGACATTGACATCATCGACGGTGTGCTCATCGGGTTGGCATGGAACAGCACACCGAGCGACTCACACTGGAGCCCCAACGCCGACATCAACGACGATGGTGTGGTCAATGTTCAGGACCGTGTGGCTGTGGCGTTTAACTGGCTGCAAAGCGCACCCGGCCCTTGGGACGATGTGGTTGCCAGTGGACAATCTTTGTTCAATCTTGGCATCTATCGACCTGCCAGTCTGCTCATAAGCGATGCCTCCGCCGCCCAACTCACGCTCTCACCCGCACAGACAACCATCGACGTACTAGGTGAAGCAACCGAGGTTGACATCGCGGTGGAGGATGTCACCAACCTCTATGGGTTTAGCATTGAATTGAGCTTTGACCCAACCAGTATCCAGGTCAAAGACATCAACCCAATCGAGGATGGTACACAGATTCGGGTCGGCGAGTTCTTGGATGTGTTGAATCAGCAGGTGTTGGTCAACCGTGTAGACAATGACGCAGGCACAATTGAGTTGGCCGTCACCCAGACCCATCCCACCACCGCCAAAGAGGGCAGCGGCGTCTTGGGGACCATCGAGTTTGAAGGCATTGCCAATGGGCAAAGCAGCATTCAATTTAGCAGCATTCAGCTTGTGGATGATGTTGCGTCGGCCTTTGCACCAAACGAGACGGTCGAAAGCAGCATTCAGGTGGGGGTGCCAACGCAGACGCAGGATAGTCTGTTGTATTTGCCACTCATTGCAAGATAGCTTGGTCATTGGTGAGCCAGTAACCGGTGGGTCGGTCATCGGCGGGTCGGTAAGTGCGCTAGGCTCTAGCGTGAATGAATTGTAGGTGAAACCTACCTATGGTTAGGGTATGAGAAATACCATAGAGGATACTAACTAACCTAGAGCAGTAATGCAAAGGGGACAATAGCATGTTAGGACAAGCTTTGGATAGGCAGAAATGGATATGACCTATGCCAGAGTAGCCTGTTATATAAGGCGAAAGCTGGATTGCCTGAATCCTAGTGCTGATGGGAATACCGCATCCATGATGAAAGCCATTGACACATCATGTGAATGTGTACCTATGGACGTCCTACTGGTCCAAAGGGAATCATATCCACATTCAACAATCTGCAATAAGCAGACTCAAGGCACGAACGGGACGCCTAAGTATGACTAACGTTCATTCATGATTAACCTAGGATTGACCTATGCTTGAGAGGGTATAGGTTAACGGAGTTACCATAGTACTCGTGTGAGTAATGCCACACTAGAGAGAACGGGAAAGCCGTTTACAAGGGGAAGGGTAACAGCTACTGAGATTGGAAGAGATTTGGAGATAGTCGGATGACCTTTACTCACAAATTTTTTGAAAATCATGCATAACATGTCTCTATCCATTCTGGTCGGTATGATGGAGATAGTTTTCGCAAAAGGTAGTGGAGAGCCGGATGAATTGAAAGGTTCACGTCCGGTTCGGGGAGGGGCGGTTGGAAAAGCGGGTCATGCCGCTCGCTGGCCGTCTACTCTAC